>DASWWE010000082.1:0-5934 GCA_036406055.1 Flavipsychrobacter sp.
CACTCTTATTCATTACAGCTTGCAGAAACAATGGTACCAGCAGGCAAACAAGTGAGTCCACCGATAACATCCCTTGCCATCCTGTAAAGGAGTATGTATCTAAGAATACCTATAAAGGCAAAGTAAAAATGGTCACGGCTATTTATCAAAGTCTTGAAAAGGTGGGTAATGAATGGATAGCAAAAGAAGCCCAAGATTACAAAATGGTGTATACTGAGCACTACACCCCGGAAGGTTATCAGGACTCTGTCATCCAACAGGAATATTCCAACAAAAAGGTCATATCAACCAGGCACAATGTAGCCACTTTATTTGGCGACAGTCTTTATGTAAAAAAGTATTACAAAGAAGGGATACTTACAGCTGTAGACAGCATTAAGCAATCCGCGCCTAACCAACTAACATACAGCATATACTACACATCTGTTTCTGACCCCTCCATTTTAACAATTGCTGAAAAAGAAATAATTACACTCGGAACAGACTGCAAACCGGCATACAGCGATTGGAGTAAATATGACAATGTGGAAGGCACTGCTGTCCTTAAAGAACATACCCAAGTCAAACTTGATACAATAAAAAAAACAACAACGGCTAAAAATGAGCATCTTGGCGATAAAGAAGAAATATTATCTGCCGATGCCGCAGGCAATCCATTAAAGATGTTTAAGTTGACTAGAACAGATAAACATGAATACGGTAGTAATTACATATACACTTACGAATATTATTAGCCACAGCTATTAGTTTTCCAGTTTTATAAAAAAATAAGGATTTCCGGCACACTTACAAGCGATACCGATGCTTAAAACGTAGATTGAAAGGAACGTCTTATTTTTTATACCAATTACGAAAAAATAATGCACATCGTTGTTTAGTACTATTATTGCAGCTTATTCATCCATCTATGAAAATTTACCACCTCGTTTCTGCAGCCTATATGCTCTGCTGTTTCACTGCCTGTGCAAATGACCACAAAGAACAAGCAACTACCACTAAAGCAGAAACACAACACGAAGCAGATAACATACCGCCTGCCCGTGCTAATTCTATACAATTTTCTCGCTACAAAGGCAACATAAAAACAGTAACGTTTATAAAATCAGAAGATGCTTATCGTAATGATGCAGATGAATGGGTCATTAAAGACACCGGAATGCAGTATACTAACAAATACAACCCCGAAGGATACATCGTATTTACAGAAATATCGTACCGGGGAACGTCTTTAGGAACCTCTACCATTGCCTATGATGAAAACAAAAACAGTATCCGGACAACAACTATGGCAGTTAGTAATTCAAAAGGCATTTCGCGAACCTACATTATCGACGACTATACCACCATAGATTCCACATTCAACATCAAAGACAATAGAGAAATACTTGAAAGCATAACTAAAACAGAATACATCAAACACCTGGGCAATTCTCGCACCACCACATGGGAATATGAAAATAATAAAATGACAAAGACAAGAACAGAAACAAGTGAGTACACTATACAGGGCGATACACTATTTAACACATATAGTAGTGCTGATGGCAAAAAGCATTCTTACAAAATGATATCCCTGGAAAAGGATAAAAAAGGCAATCCCTTAAAAATAATCTTCCTTACCGATCCTTCCTCTGCTCCTACCATTCATGTGCTGCGTTACGAATACTATTAATAGTTTATTACTACATAAACAAAGCCCGCTCTCCGAAGCGGGCTTTTATTTGCATATGCTTTTGCAGCTCTCCATCTCGCTACGCCCCACTCCTGCGCTGCTGCTGCTCGTTATGCCACTGTGCATAGTGTGCCTTTTGTTTGATGCGATAATAGAACATAAACACACTGGTATCCATCAGGTATTCGGCGGCTTGTATATTGCCCTCGCAATATTTCATGCTGATGTCCCAAAAGCCATCATACCAGGCATCTACCTGCGCACCTACAGATGTGGTACTTGCGGCAGCAGCCCGTTCAGCATTTCCGTTCTTTGGCTGAAATAGTTCGAATCGGTCAAAATAGCCAACTGTTCGCTCCATGATGGCGTGTATGGTATCCCGATGCTTAAAAAAAAAGCGTACAGCTCCGGGTCGGGTAGTATATTTTGTGTGGCATCGCCCTTGGCCAGTGCCACTTTGCGGCTCGTCCAGTAGTCTTCGGTAGTGTCGGCATCTTCGCCTTCTACAAAGGTGTAGATAGCACCCATGCGCAGGCCGCAATCTTCATCTACCGGGTAGCGCAGGCGGTATTTTATGTTATTGGCCAGTGTAGCTATATCGGTGCGCAGTGTCTTGGTGCTTTTTTCATCATTGCACAGCTCCAGCATCTTATCCATCATCTGCCCCAGCAGCTCTTTGGTAGCGCCACCCGCGGCATATATGTTTTGCGCACCTGCCGCTACATAGCGGCTCATGTGGTAGCCATTGGCAGCATCTTCGGGCATGTAAAAGCGCAGGTTGTGCACACGGCTATAGAATACTTCTTTGTACTTAGGGTTTTCATGATACATAGTGGTAGGAATTAGGGATTGGGAATTAGGAATTAGGATTTAGGATTTAGCATTTAGGATTTAGAGCTTCTCATTTGTACAGCAAAAATACAAATTATAAACAATAAATACAATTAAACATTAAAGTTCTCTCTCTTACCCCGGATGGGGCCTGGTAATATTAATAGATCAATCGGGGGTAAAACTTTATAATTGGCGCAGGTTCAGCTCCAGTGCTTCCAGCTCTTTATCCATGCGTATAGCATCGCGCACTTCTTCTTCCGTAGGGGGCAGCATTATCATTTGCAGCACATCGCCATTGCGCACATAGCTGGGGTGTTTGCGTTCGCCGTTTATTATCTTCTTCAGCAATGCGCGGCGCTCTGCTATGCTCACTTCTTTAATGGGTGGTATTTCTATATTATTCAGATGGTCGCGGTAAAAGTATATGATACCGGCTTCTATACGGGCGCGCACCTCCGGGTCATCCATCATGTAGGCAATGGCATCGGCTACATACTCCGGCGCCATATGCGGAAAAGCCTCCTGGCACGCCCGTTCGGGCCTGCCGTGCAGTATCATTTCCCTTACAAATAAATCTTCGGTCGATGTGTGCTTTGCCATAGCGTACATAGGTAAAATATATAAACAATACAAATATAGCTATTCCCATCCACAGGTTTACGGGTAGTTAATGCAGGGTCAGCGGGGGTATTTTACACGTGCCCACAGGTACATCAATACGCACAGTATCAATGCCGTAAGCACAATAAAAAGGGGCTTATACCGCTCCCACATAGCTTTTCGCCCGCTATGCTGCATCTGGGTATATATGTTTTCCAGCAGGGCGCTATCCGTACCCGCCAGCAGCACCAGGCGGGGCTGCAGTGCCTGCATATAAGGGTGCTTCAGCGTAGCGGTGCTTTTCAGCAGGGTGCGCACTATTCCGTGGTTCGTATCTGTTTCACCGGCCTGCTGCAATATGGCCATATGGCTATCGCCCAGCAGCAGTGCTATATAGTCGTACAGGGCGCTGTGGCTCATCCGGTAGGTATCTACCGTAGCCATGTGGCGTTCCAGGCGGGTGGCTTCGCGCAGTATCCATTGCGGGGTTATCACCACCTGGTCTTTGGCACGGTTGCTCATACCATTCAGCCAGCGCTCTTCATCATACTTGCGGCGCAGGGCATCGTGCTGCAGCACACTGTAAGCTTCCTGTATCTCGTGAAAGTGGTGCGTGGCATAAGCATTGCCTGGGTTGGTATCGGGGTGGTATTTGAATGCCAGCGCGCGGTATGCCTTCTTTATCACCTCTGTGGTGGCATTGGGCGATACTTCCAGTATTTTATAATAGTCTTTCAGCTGGGCTGCAGGCATACACTGTGCAAGGTAAAAGCAAAACAAATAAATGACAAACCTGATACACACTATCCCTGCCTAAAAGTGTAATTTTAGCCTGCACCACAAACCTCGTATATGAAAAAACGGCTACTCTCTCTTTCTATATTATTAGCAGCTTTTGCCGCCCATGCCCAATACGGCATTACGAGCTACGACATTTATCCCGGCTTCCAGACATCTACACCTATGGGGCTTACCACCTACGCAGGCCATGTATATTTCTATGCCAATGACAGTGTGCACGGGCAGGAGCTATGGCGGGTAAATGAAAACAGCGCGCCCGCTATGGTGGCCGACATCCACCCCGGCAACCTGCCTTTCGCACATGCCTTTACCGACGACCGGCGGCCTATCAGCGTGTTTAAAGAAGAGCTGTATTTCTGGGGGTATGATGGCAAATACTATGGCCCCTATAAGCTGAATACAACCGGCGGCCCCACCCTCACGGTCGATCTGCTGCCACTGTATCCCGGCTTTGTCAATGGGGCTATCATGGCACCCCTGCCCGAACAGTTGTTCTTTGCCGGCGTGTATAATTACAATGGCCAGCAACTATGGCGCTACAAGGTAGATGGCAATGAAGCTAAAAAAGTAACCAGCCTGGTGGTAAACGATAATACGATTACAGACATCATCGGCTTTCAGAATAAAGTGTACTTCACATCGCGCGACAGGAATAAACACGGCGAACTATATGTGCACGACCCGGTAGCCGATACTACCCTGCCACTGCAAACCATATGGCCCGGCTTTGTGATACAGGATGCCAATACCTATACCGTTATAAACAACAGGCTATACTTCTACGGCACAGCACCCATGATAGGCGCGGGTATCTTTATGTACGATGGCATATCGGCACCACGCTGCATATCGGTAAACAGCCAGGTAGATGTAGCCGCTGTAGGTGCGCTGCGCGAAGGCAATACCATTGCTGTCTACCACGACATGGTATATTATGTAGCCCGCACATCCGATATGTATTATCAGCTGGTGCAGTACAACCCCGTTACAGGAAAATCGGCGGTGGCATATAAAAGCACGGTGAAGAGTATAGATATACAATCGCTGTGCGTGTATAACGATAAGCTGTTCTTTTCGGGCAGCGATGCCGCACATGGCCGCGAACTGTGGCAGTACGATGGCACCACCGCTATGCTGGCAGCCGATGTAAACCCCGGCCCCGATGATAGCGACCCTTTGCAACTCACCACGCAGGGCAATAGCCTTTTCTTCACCGCCTTCACAGATGCAGTCGGGTACGAACTGTTTAAGTTTACAGACATACCGGCATCCGTTGCAGGCATCAATAAGCAAGTAAGCACCGCCCTGCACCCCAACCCCGCGCACGATGCCGCCACGCTCGAAATATCCCTGCAACAACCGCAAACATTGGAAGTAACCCTTACCGATGCACAAGGCCGCATCGTACACGCCATACCGTCTAAGCAATACAACGCAGGCACCCAACGCATCACCCTGCCTCTGCAATCACTGCCCGCAGGCATGTATTACTACCGCGTAAGCAATGGTAATGCACAACTGGCAAGTGGCAAGGTGATGAAGGAATGATAATAAATACCTAAGCATATACAAAGCCCCTCACTACGAGGGGCTTTACTGTTTCAGACATTAAAATGTAATTAGAAAAATAAGCCATACGGTATTTAGCAGCACTGGAGCGGTATATTTATAAACCCTTAATTAAAAAACCTAATTATGAGAAACCTCCTATTCTTACTACTCCTCAGCATTTTATTACCCATAACAGTAAAAGCACAATTCCGGCTCGACACCCTTGAAATTGACCCGGTACAGCGCAGTTATCCCAGCGATATGATAGCCTTTAAAGGCAAAGCATATTTGTATGCGCACTTCCAAAATACACAGGCACTGTGGAGCGTACAAAAAAACGATACGCCTGTCAATACAAATCTGATACCTGACAGACCATACCTTGGTCACGCCAGCAATAATACGTATTGGCACACGGCAGTAGATGGCGGCAAACTATTTTTCAGTATAAGTGATAACTCTAATAATAAAAAACT
>DASWWE010000083.1:0-5187 GCA_036406055.1 Flavipsychrobacter sp.
TCTTCCAGCATGCTAAGTGGTAACCCACCATGCGTCAATACTTCATCATGAAATTCAGCAACGTCAAATTTAGCACCTAATTGCTGTTGTTGTTTATTGCGGATGGCACTTATAGTAAGCTGCCCTATTTTATAAGATAAAGCTTGTCCGGGTATGGCCATATAGCGCTCTATTTCCGCAGTTGCCTCATCTTCCGATATTCTTTCATGTGCACGCATGTAGGCTATCGCTTCTTCCCGGCCCATGCCTTTATAATGCAGTCCTACATCTACCACCAACCTTATCGCACGGTGCATGGCATCGCTCAGATGGCCAAAGTATTGGTAGGGATTATTATACAGCCCCAGTTCTTTTCCCAAGGTTTCGCTATATAATGCCCAGCCTTCGCCGTAGGCACCATACCATAAAAAGCGCCTGAATTTTGGCAGCGCCTTATTCTCTTGTGCCAGTGATATCTGGTAATGATGCCCCGGTATGGCCTCGTGCAGAAACAGGGTTTCCATACCCACTGCATTAAACTTCTTAGCATCTATTATAGGAACATAGAAGATACCGGGCCTGCTGCCATCTTCCGAACCGGGATTGTATTCTGCACTGGCAGATGCTTGCCTGAAGGCTTCCGTTTGGCGAATGGTAAATGGTGAAACCGGAACATTTCGGAACATTTTCTTCAATTGAGGGTCTTCCTGCTTCTTGATATTCCAGAAACTATCCAGCACCTCTTTAGGTGTAGTAAACGGGTAGAATTGCGATGAGGAACCTATATATTCAAAGAAACTTTGCAAATCTCCATTATAGCCTGTTTCATCTTTTATACGGTTCATCTCCCCTTCCAGCCTCGCTACTTCTGCAAGGCCTATGTTATAAATGCTGTCAGGAGATAGTGTAGTGGTGGTCCAGTAACGGATGCAATAGTTGTAATATGCCGCCCCATTGGCTAACGCTCCTATACCACTTGTTTTACGCGCTTGTGGCAGGTATTCATCCTTAAAAAAACTGTACAGTTTTTTGTATGATTCACCTATATCGCCTACAATAGCATGTTTATACTTCTTATCCAGGTTTTGCCTGTCTTTAGGTGAATAGCTTTCCGGCATTTCTTTTATTGGGGTATAAAAAATGCTTTCTTCGGGATTATCTACGATAATAGCTTTTAGCTGTGGCAATATCTTCACCACCAGTGCTTCCGGTAGTACCCAACCTTCTTTTACCCCTTTCCGCATGTTGGTAATAGCCGTATCCGTCCATGCCGGAAAAACTGAAAGCCGTTCCAGGAAATCATTATAGTCTTTAATGGTTTTGAATGGTTGATTGCCCTTCCCGGAACCTAATTGTGGCAACTCAAGTGTAAAGGCCCAAAACTGGTTGATAGGCAGGTAATGAGATGGATATTCAAGCCCCTCTATCGACATCTGCATCTCGTATTTGAACAATTGCAGGCTTGTCATATCGTCCCCATCCAGCTTATTGCTATCTATATGGTTAGCTTCCGATAGATACCTGGCATAAAATCTACGCAGGCTATCCCTGAAGCTTTCCGCTATCGTAATAGTCAGTTTATCATTATATCTGTTATCACCATTAGCGGTAGCTTCCAATGGGAATAATTGCATGCGCTCTTCCCAATAATTACTAAACATTTCATTCAGCCTGCCGGCTTTGTCTTTATTACCACTTGTATTGCAAGCAGCAAACCCAATAGAGAATATAAAAAGATATAGATATCGCATAGAGCAGTATTGACACAAAACAACAAAAATATACGTTAGTTTTCCTTAATACAGATGGTGAAATAAGGGGTGTTTTCTCATGCCTTTATTGTTTTTTACTATAGGTAAATCGGGCTAAAAAGCTATAATAGTCATATTTTTGCAGGCAAATACAAAAGCTAAGAGATGTATCCTACTGAAATAGTGGCCCCAATGAAGGCCGAAGTTACTAACCACGGTTTTAAAGAATTGCTGACAGCTGAAGAGGCTGATAATGCGTTGAAACAAAGTGGCACTTCTTTATTGTTCATTAACTCTGTATGCGGTTGCTCGGCCGGTACGGCACGCCCCGGTGTTATCATGGCTATACAGAATGCAACAAAAAAGCCTGACCAGTTACTTACCAGCTTTGCAGGTTATGATGTAGAAGCCGTAAAACAAGCTCGTAATTACCTGCTGCCTTACCCTCCTTCTTCTCCGGCTATTGCCCTGCTGAAAGACGGACAGGTGGTGCATATGATAGAACGCCATATGATAGAAGGCCGCCCGGCACAAATGATAGCGGCCAACTTGCTACAGGCTTTTGAAACGCATTGCCAATAAGCAACACATTGTATATTAATTGAAGGTGCACACTATGTGCACCTTTTTTTTAAATTATTATCTTCGCACCTGTTATCCAATCAAGCATACATTGTCACAAGGCAAGATCATTATTATTACCGCACCTTCGGGTTCGGGAAAAACAACTTTAGTAAGACGGCTGATAGCTGCCAGCCCGCACGTAGGGTTCTCCATATCTGCCTGTACCCGTAACCCGCGCCCGGGCGAAGTGCATGGTAAAGATTATTACTTCTATACAGAAGAAGAGTTTAAACAAAAAATAGCAGAGGAGGCTTTTGTAGAGTGGGAAATGGTATATACCGGGAAATACTATGGTACACTGAAATCGGAAGTGGCACGTATATGGCAAGAAGGTAAGGCCCCGCTAGTAGATATAGATGTAAAAGGCGCATTGGCTATAAAAGCGGCATACCCCGATACATCCCTCAGCCTTTTTATACAGGCTCCATCTTTAGAAATACTAAGGGAACGCCTGCAAAACAGGGGCACAGAAAACCCGCAAATGCTGGAAGAACGATTGAATAAAGCCGTGTATGAGCTTACTTTTTCAGATAAGTTTGACCGTGTATTGGTGAACGATGACCTGGAACTGGCTACTTTAGAACTGGTTAAGACTGTAGAACAGTTTTTAAAGAGTTAACGGGGTTCAACGTTTATCGTTTTTATTATCTTTGGTCTATATGGACGTTACCCATTTATTGCTTTACATCTTAGGCTGCATACTACTTATAGGTTTCTTTGCAGGAACTGAAATAGCTTTTATATCTGCCAATAAGCTGAATATTGAGCTGAAAAAGAAACAAGGCAATTTTTCAGGCCGCATCCTGTCGCGCTTTACAGAAAACCCTTCTGAATTTATAGGCACCAGCCTGGTAGGCGTAAATATACTGTTGGTTATCTATGGTGTGCTGATGACCAAACTTACAGATCCAATACTTTCGGCACTGCCTTCACCGCTCAATTCTGAATACGTACACCTCATATTAGATACTTTTATTGCAACTGCCATCATACTGGTTTTTGCCGAGTTTTTGCCCAAGGCTATTTTCAGGGCAAAAGCGGAACAGGCGCTTACCATCTTTGGCTTGCCTATGCAATTGATGTACTACATCCTCTATCCTTTTGCCAAGATATTTGTTGCCATTTCTGAGTTTATACTGAAATACTTGTTCAACGTACGTATTAAAGACAATCAACAGGTTTTTAACCGCGTAGACCTTGAGGTATTTGTAAAACAAAGCCTGCATGGCCACGAAACAGATAGTACAGAGGTAAATACAGAGCTTTTTGAGAATGCACTATACCTGGTGAATGTGAAGATCCGCAAATTCATGATACCCAGGAATGAGGTGGAAGCAGTAGATATTAACACCCCGATAGCAGAGGTAAAAAAGAAATTCATCAGTACTAAGCTATCTAAGATCATCGTCTACGAAAACAAAATAGATAATATAGTAGGCTACCTGCACCACCTGGACCTGAACCGCCGGCCTCAGCAGATAAAAGATGTGCTGCATACCATTGCAGCTGTGCCGGAAACGATGAGTGCTGTGGACCTGATGAATCGCTTTACCAAAGACCGTAAAAGTATAGCCTGGGTAATAGATGAGTTTGGCGGTACGGCCGGCATTGTAACTATGGAAGATGTGCTGGAAGAGATATTCGGTGACATCAATGATGAATATGATGAAGAAGAACACGTAGAGAAACAGATATCAGAGAACGAATATATTTTCTCTGGCAGATTAGAGTTAGATTACCTGAACGAAAAATATGATTTCAATTTTTCTACGGAAGATTCTGAAACTTTATCGGGCTATATTATAGCCAACCATGAGACGATACCGAAGCTTAAAGACCGTATTATAATAGACCGTTACGAATTTGATATACTGCTGGTAAGTGACACCCGTATAGAAACGGTAAAAATGAAGATTTTAAAGTAAATTTAGAAGAACACTTAAATTCATCAACAATGGCTGTAGCACGTCCCTTTAACCTGCATCAATGGATAGAAGATAATCGCCACCTTTTAAAACCACCTGTTGGCAACCAGCAGTTATATAAAGACGCAGGCGATTTTATAGTAATGATAGTAGGTGGCCCCAACAGCCGTAAGGATTTTCACTACAATGAAAGTGAAGAACTTTTTTACCAGATACAGGGCGATGTGGTAGTACGCATACAGGAAGATGGCAAAATCGTAGATATTCCTATTAAAGAAGGTGAAATGTTTATGCTGCCGGGTAAAACACCACACTCTCCGCAGCGTGGCGAGAACACTGTAGGCCTTGTAGTTGAAAAGAAACGTGAAACACAGGAAATAGATGGCTTTATGTGGTTTTGTGAAAACTGCCATGAAAAACTGTATGAAGAATATTTTGTGCTTACAGACATCGTTTCGCAACTACCACCCTTGATGGAGCGTTTCTATTCAGATGTAGAAAAACGTACCTGTAAGAATTGCGGACATGTAATGGAACCGCCTACCCCTAAAAAGTCATAATTTTTAGCTCTGCATTTTTAGTATTTCAGCTATTATTACTGCCGACAATGAATTATTTTTGTCGCAGTTATAAAATAATCTACCATTAACACATGGCACACGAAGCACATCACGACACGCATCACGCACCGGCAGAAGACAGGCCGACATCATCTTTCCGTTCTGCATACTGGTTTGTAATCATACTGGCAGGCCTTTTTGTAGCTGCTGTAAACTTTGTAAGCGTAATGAGCCATGACGATGCAGAAGGACATGGTGGCGGCCACGAGGCTACTACAGCACCTGCTCATCACGAAGAAAAAGTTTCTCATGATGAAAAAGACCTGGTGCAACCGGCTACTACAAGCA
>DASWWE010000084.1:0-7202 GCA_036406055.1 Flavipsychrobacter sp.
AAAGATCGAAATAGAAAGGAGAGGTAATATATACTACCACATGCGGATACGCGTCTGGCTTACGAAGGGAATTCATAGATTTCCATGACGGCATGCCATATACTTCAAAATCGTATTGCGGGAACCATTCGTTAAGCTGATACAACAGTTTTTCAGCCACATCATTATCCAATATAGATACGATCAGCAAATTGACCTTGGTGCTATCCAGTAGCGGCTGCAGCTTACCCTTAGAAGGCATTGTATTACAGCGTACTTTTTTTGCATCATCATCCTTTATATCCAGGTAGCCGTATGCATTGCTATCGACCGATACATTGGTGCGATATAAAAGTATCGGCGTTTTATTTTTGTGCTTCTTATTAAAAGCAGCTACCAGTTCCTGGCAATGTGTTTGCAATGATGGCTGCAACAGGATGAAGTAGGGGTTGTTTCGCACACCAGCATCCGTTGGTGAGAGCGCAGATACAAAGTTCACCTTCTTTTTAGCTGCAAAATTGGCCAGCGCAGGTATATATGGTGCATTTACTGCACCAATTACCAGGTCGGTATTTTCCAGTTTCTTAGCCGCTATCAGTGCTTCCGGCTTTTCGGCAGGATTGGTAATATCATGAACATACAAGTCGATACTGTAGCCGAAATCGTTCAAGGTATCAGCAGCCAGCTTCAAGCCTTCGTAAAAGTCAAGACCCTGTATTGCTTTTTCAGGTATTTTGCCTTTAAACACTGGTTTGCCATCCCGTACCAGTTCATCAAGGTATAGTTGCGCAAACACATCTATCCTATACCTGTCTTTCTTAACAGATTCGGGATAATCCTGTATGTTCTCTTTCTTTTTTACAACAGGCTTTTCTTTTACTACCGGTTTCCTGGGGGCTGGCTTTGGTTTTGGTTTAGACTTTTCTTTGCGTTTAAACCACTCTTTCCAAAACTGGGCATGTGCCGGCTGACTGTAGCTGCCGAGCAGAGCCACCAGTAATATCGTTAAACCTATTGTACGTTTCATTCAGTTTGCTTTATTCCCACTCAATAGTTGCAGGGGGTTTGGAGCTTATATCATACACCACCCGGTTGATACCTTTTACCAGGTTGATGATGTCATTAGATATCTTACCTAAAAGATCGTAAGGCAGATGTGCCCAATCAGCAGTCATACCATCTACAGATGTAACCGCACGCAGCGCTACGGTATACTCGTACGTACGTTCATCGCCCATTACACCTACACTTTGCACCGGCAGCAGGATAGCGCCTGCCTGCCATACTTGATTATACATGCCACTATCGCGCAGGTGCTGTATATAAATAGCATCGGCTGCCTGCAACAGTTTTACCTTTTCTTCGCTAACTGCACCCAGTATGCGGATACCCAGCCCGGGCCCGGGGAACGGATGACGCTGCAGGAACATGTCGTCGATACCCAGTTCTTTACCTATTTTACGCACCTCATCTTTGAACAAGTAGCGTAATGGTTCTACCAGCGACAGGTGCATTTTTTCAGGCAGGCCGCCTACATTGTGGTGCGACTTGATGGTAGCCGAAGGGCCATTTACAGATATGGATTCTATCACATCGGGATAAATAGTGCCCTGACCTAAGAAAGACACATCTGGCAAAGCTTTAGCCTCTTCCTGGAAAACATCTATGAACAGTTTCCCAATTATCTTACGTTTTTGTTCCGGGTCTGATACACCATCCAGTTCGCCATAAAAGCGCTGGCGTGCATCTATACCTTTCGTATTCAGGCCTAAGTGTTTGTAGCCTTCCAATACCTGCTCAAACTCGTCCTTGCGCAGCAGGCCGTTATCAACAAAAATGCAATAAAGGTTATCGCCAATAGCACGATGGATAAGTGTGGCAGCAACGGTAGAATCGACACCACCGCTGAGTGCCATTACTACTTTTTTATCGCCTACTTCAGTCTTAATACGTTCCACTGTTTCAGTAACGAACGATGCAGGTGTCCAGTCTTGCTTGCAACCGCAGATGTCCAGTACAAAGTTTTTCAGTAACTGGCCACCGTCGGTGCTGTGTGTCACCTCAGGGTGGAACTGGATAGCATATACGGGGTTATTAGCGTAATTATCAGCCGCTTTGTAAGCCGCTACAGGTATACTTTCGGTACGGGCAATGACTTTGAACCCTTCCGGCAGTTGTTTGATGGTATCGCTATGGCTCATCCATACCTGCGAACCATTGTTGATGGTAGCCAGCAGTGGTTCATGAACGATATCCTGCAAATGCGCCCTGCCATACTCGCGGTGTGTAGATTTCCCTACTTCGCCCCCAGCCTGCTGTGCCAGCAATTGTGCGCCATAACAAACAGCCAATACCGGAAGACGGTCGCCCATCTCCTTGACATTTACTTTTGGTGCGTTGGCATCGTTTACAGAAAACGGGCTGCCCGACATGATGATACCTTTCAGGTTTTCATCATACGTTACCGGTTTAGTACAAGGTTGAATTTCGCAGTAGATGTTCAGTTCACGTACACGACGTGCTATCAATTGTGTGAATTGTGAACCGAAATCAAGAATTAAAATTTTATCGTTCATCTTAAGAATTAATATACATTAATATTATGCCTGGCCCGTAGTGCCGCCAAAATTGAAAGGGGCTGCAACCGTTTCCTGTTCTTTGATAGGGCCGTTTTGTGCTTCAAAGCGCTTTACGTTCTCTACCAGTGCACGCATCAGGCGTTTGGCATGCTGCGGGGTCATCACTATGCGTGATTTTACTTTTGCTTTAGGCACATTGGGCATCACACTTACGAAATCGAATACAAACTCGGCAAACGAGTGTGTAATGATAGCAAGGTTGGCATAAGTACCATCGGCCATATCTTCTGTCAGTTCTATATTCAGCTGTTGTTCTGCTTGTTGATCTTGTTGCATATAAAAAGGAAAGGATTTAAATGAGTGGCAAAATTAGCAAAAGATAGCCAGTAGTGGAAGGACTGCCTTATAGAAATGCCATGGATTTAGTGTTTTTATTATAGTTTTGACGCTATGAGGTATCTATTGGCCATTCTATTTATAGCATTGATAAGTTCGTGTAAACCTGAAACATATGTGCCCAAACCACGTGGCTATTACCAGATAGACCTACCCCAACGCCAATACCAGCAATTTAATAATGCAACTTTTCCATATAGCTTTGAGTATCCTGTTTACGGTGAAATAACGAAGGATACCAACATGACAGGTGCCAAACCGGAAACCCCGTACTGGATAAATATTGACTTCCCCACCCTGGGGGGCAGGATATACCTGAGCTATAAACAGGTAACACCGGCGCAGTCCATTTACCAGCTGATAGAAGATGCCTATACCATGTCGGTAGATGCGCATGATAAACGTGCGGATTATATAGAAGAAAGTGTGTTTCATAATGACACTACGCACGTACACGGGCTATTTTATAAAGTGGGGGGTAATGCCGCATCTGCTTACCAGTTTTTCGCTACCGACTCCAGCAAACATTTTCTGCGCGGGGCGCTGTACTTTGATGTAACCCCCAATGCAGACTCGCTGAAACCGGTGAATGAATTTCTGAAAACAGATATTGAGCACATACTGCATACCCTGCGCTGGAACTAAACCAGTGGCAGACTTACGTAGAAAGTAGTGCCGGCACCGTGTACACTATCGAACCAGATGTGACCGCCATGTGCTTCAACTATTTGTTTAGAAATTGACAATCCAAGACCATAAGGCTGCTCTCCCGAAGTACCGAAACGTTTAGCTTCTGTAAACAGGTCGAATATCTTATCCTTGATATTATCAGGGATACCAATGCCATTGTCTTTAATGGCAATAACCAGATCATTGTCGCGCTTTGACACGGCAACATTAATCTGGCCACCTGGCGGACTGAACTTAATAGCATTATTTACAAGGTTATTAATAACCCTTGTCATTTTTTCCTTATTCAGTTGTGCCGCAATAGGCTCCGGCGACAGTGTAAGGTTTATTTGCTGATTTTTTTCAGCTGCTTTGAAACCCAAAAGTTCTGTCACACTTTTCATCATCATATTGACATCAAGCCATTCTTTCTTCAGTTCTTCCGTTTTAAGCGTAGCTGCTTCCAGCAGGTCTTTAGTAAGAAACAATGCATTGTTGCAAGACTCCTTTATCAGTTCCAGATAGCTTTGCTGTTCTACAGTCAGGCTTTCTTTATCACTTAATAATAGGTCTGTAAGTGCCAATGCAGAGTTGACAGGGCTACGCATGTCGTGCGAAACTGCCTTAAGGATACGATCCTTTTCATCTGTACCCTTACCTATTGTCATAATAGCAGCCTCCAACTTTTGCTTTTGTGCATTTATCTCATCATTCAATTCAGTAAGCTTAACTATATGCTTTCTCGATTCGCGCCAGTTGAGATATACCAGGAGGCCTATTATAGCCGACATAAAGCAGGCAAACAGGGCCAGAATGAGGTATATATTGCGCGATTCACCTGTTTTTTCCAGAGCTGTTATCTGCGTTTCATGCTCCATATTCTGTACCCTGCCATCAAGATCCATCTGATAAATCTTGCGGTTCGTTATATTTAGCGAATCTTTAAGCATGAAATAGGCCAACTGGAATGTGCCAGCATCTGTAGGATTATTCACAGCATTGGCATATTTCCATTTGCTATTATACCAGCGTAGCCGCACTTCAGCACTGGGTAAAGTATCGAGTACCGTCTTTACTGTATCAAGATACCGGCCCGCTTCCTGCAAGCGACCGGTAGTAATGTATAGATCAGTCAGTTTGATGCGGGTGTATTGAGCATCGTAATTATCATAGCCTTTCCTCTCATTAATAAGTATACTCTTTAAGAAAACGTTTTCTGCCTCCTGGTATTTTTTAAGGCCTACATATGCAGTACCCATATTACCTAACGTAACACCTTCTGCTTTTTCAAACAGCATGCGCTTATTATCCGGGTATTTCTTCTTGCCTACTTCTATGCGCAGCAGTGCGGCATTGAAATGAATAAGTGCGCTATCATATTTGCCCAGCTTATTATAGCACAACCCAATATTCCCATCCAATTCTTGCATGCGATAGAAATAGGGCAACCAATCACCGCAGGAATGTAGTCCATCAAACGCTTCCATGAAATAGCGGATGGATTTACTGTATTGTTCCCCACGGTATAAAACCATACCCAGTTTATAGTTGAAATAACCAAGTATACAGGAGTCATTATTTGCCTTAGCTATTTCTTTTGAAATGTGATAGTAACGGAATGCTTCGGTAAAATTATTCTGCTCAAAAAGGCGGTCGGCCTTGGTATAATTGGCAATTGCATATTCCTCTGATAAAACCTGCTGGCTGTTTGTACTTTCCAGCAGCCATATCATACTATCGGTATATTGCAAAACACGGGCGGTATCGTGCATATCATAATACATGTCGTAGTAAAAATGATAGTACGCAAACCTATCTTTTACTGTGGGCCCCTGTATCAAAGCATACACAGAATCTATATAGGCCGACGCGCCGGCAAAATTGTCCACCTCTTTCAGTGAATTGGCGCGCTCTATCAGGCTATCCAGCACAGTAGGCCGGCGATCAATATCAGACTGCTGCTTGCAGGAAGGTAATGCCCAAACTAAAAAACAAAAGAGGGCAAAAAAGAATATGGGTTTATGCAAATTACGTACCTTCAACATTGACTACTTATAAAAAACACGGAATTACAGGGTTGTAAATTATAAAATAAAGAGGACGTATTAAAAAGCAGCAAATTATAATGTAATGTGATGTGAAAAAAACCTCGGCAGTTAAATGAGGATTTACTATTTTCGCAGCCCGAGAATTACATGGCCCCGTAGTTCAATGGATAGAATAGAAGTTTCCTAAACTTTAGATCCAAGTTCGATTCTTGGCGGGGCTACTTACGACAAAAGCCGCTCTGTGAGCGGCTTTTATTTTTTACACCAACAGTAAATCGATTTTTTTAAATAGAGTTATATCACATTTATTGCTTTAGGGAATTTCTGGTCTTTTCTAAAGCAAATTGCAATACAACATCTTTTTCATTGACAATATCCTGAATAGCAGGAATAACAGTGTAATCCGGAATTATGCCATTACCACGTCTCAATCCTCTTACTACAACTGAATATGTTGATCCGGAACATTGAAGTATAAGCTTGCTATGCGGAAGGGTATATGGAGCTCCATTGTCATTACATGAATATGATGCACAAGCTTCTTCTCCTATCATAGTAGCTATCCCATGATACTTTGCGATAGCAAGAAAATGACCGGTAGATGACCTGCAGGCGCCGTCGATGAGCATATAAACTCTCCCCTTAAATCGGTTTGGTAAAACCGGTATGGGAATTTTATAATCGTCGTAACCGTTTCCTTCTTTAAAATATGTGAATGTGTCCCGTAATATATAAGATAAAAGCATAACTGTTTCCTGTGGAATTCCACCAAGATTTCCGCGCAGGTCAATAATCAGATTAGGTACTTTACAGGCTTCAAGTTGTGCAAAAACGCTATCAATAAATTCCTGGTATCTCTCATAGGGATGCGAGAAGGAAGATATAGTAAGAATGCCGGCCAGATAATTATCCTCCATTCTAAATTCAAGTTTCTTCCTGCTACTTAAAATGACAGGCGGATAACTGTTATAGTTAAGTGATGTTAGCTTAACAACCTTTTTTGCTTTTGCCCCCGGATTAATAAGCTCCAGCTTATAGGAATCAATGGATGGGTAATCACACAACCCCGGGAACAAGCCAACATATCCGTTTCCCGGCCATGCAGCAGCATTCATACGGTTATAAATAAATGTAAGGTTGTTGCCTTCTCGTGTCATTCTCACAAGGAAACTTTTTCGTATTTCTTCAACCGGAACGTCGTTTACAGATACTAATTCTGCACCGGCTTTTACAGTTGTATCATTGCTAAAATTAGCCCGGATATAAACTTTTTCCGGAGTGAAATACGCTTGAAATGGAGGAACTTTAATGTAGTCGTTCATATGCCCCAATAAATACATCGACGACATCAATTTAGTATGCGAGCAATGGACCATATTTATGACAGGCAACAGAAAAAAATGAAATTCCCGTTCAGCTAAAGGGTTTTCAATTTTTTGATAAAGACTATCGAAGAAAAGATCGAATTTTTCTTTTGGAGTATATTCATAAAGCCGTGGATGTTTCTGTTCAAGCGTTTTCCTAAGGAATA
>DASWWE010000085.1:0-26139 GCA_036406055.1 Flavipsychrobacter sp.
ATCTCGTGGTCGTTTTCAAATTCGGCCACCAGGGCAGCATTGTGTGCCGTTACCAGGGGTAACAGGTAGGTATCTTCATGGTAGGCATGTTCATCAAATAAATTGACCACAAGTGCTATCTTTTCGATAGCTGCCGATGCAGCATCGCTGCTGAAATCCGTTTTCTGAATACATACTGCGGTATCGTAAAGCAGGGCACGGAGGGCCTTATGAATCTGGTTGAATACATTATAACGATTCTCTGACATAAAAATGATTTTTATGCAAAGCTATCGCGGGGCTATAACCCTATCTTGAAAAAAAGCGACAAGTTTTGTTATAGAAATGTTTAAGTACTAAGTAGTATGACAGATAACTTTTATGGTTCGATGCCGAATTTATTGTCCAGTTCGCTAAGCGCAAAAGTTTCCTTGAGGCGGATACGGCCTTTATCGTCGCGCTGTACGGTAGCACATTCTACCTTCGGGTCGTGCTCGAAGAAGAGCACCCAATTTTCGTCGGCTGCTTCTTTCAGTACCACGTGCTTTTCATTCAGCGTATCGAGGGGGCGCATATCGTAGGCCATTACCCAAGGCATAGATATATGTGCTACACTTGGCAGCAGGTCGGCACAGTATAGGATGGTAACCCCATTGTAGTGTATCTGTGGCAGCATCATATTGTCGGTATGGCCATTTACATAGCGGATGCGGATATCCTGGATCCACTCTTCGCCATCCGGCACATCTACCAGGCGCAGCAGGCCGCTTTCTTCAATCGGTAAGATGTTTTCTTTCAGGAACGATGCTTTCTCGCGTTCGTTGGGGTTGATGGCGCTATCCCAATGCTTCTGGTTGCTCCAGTATTGTGCTTTAGGAAAGGCAGGCACCAGCTTATCGCCTTCGCGTTTGATGCTGCCACCGCAGTGGTCGAAATGCAGGTGGGTGAGGAATACATCGGTAATATCTTCTGGAGCGAAGCCGTGTTTTGCTAATGATTTTTCCAGCGTATCATCGCCATGCGGATGGTAGTAGCCAAAGAATTTTTCATCTTGTTTGGTGCCCATGCCGTTATCTATAAGTATCTTATAATTGCCATGTTCTATCAGCAGGCAGCGCATGGCCCAGCTGCACATATTATTTTCATCGGCAGGGTTTGCACGGTTCCACATGGTTTTGGGCACTACGCCGTGCATAGCACCGCCATCCAGTTTGAAATATCCTGCGTTTATTGTAAATAATCTCATATGCTAAATTACGGTTGATTGTAAGTGTTCTTTTTTGCTTTTACTATGGCAAGGTACAAAACAATAGTGCCGAGGGCAAAGAAAGTGATGAGCGCTATGATAGAATTGCGCATAGAGCCTGTTACCGACTCGATAAAACCGAAAGAGAACATGCCGATAACGATGGCTATCTTTTCGGTAACATCGTAGAAGCTGAAGAAAGATGTTGTGTCTTTGGTGACGGGCATTAGCTTGCTATACGTAGAACGGCTGAGTGACTGAATGCCGCCCATTACAAGGCCAACTATTGTCGCAATGATGTAAAACTCCATAGCCGTAGTGGTGTAGTAAGCAGCGATACATACACCTATCCATATCAGTACTACAAATAGCAGCACTTTCAGGTTGCCGAATTTTTCAGATAGTTTCGACATGATGAAAGCACCGGCAATGGCTACCAACTGAATGATGAGGATGGTCATGATAAGCTGTTTTGTTTCCAGCTTCAGCTCTTTGGCACCAAAGATGGTGGCTGCCAGCATTACGGTTTGTACGCCCATGCTGTAAAGGAAGAAGGCCAGCAAAAAGGTACGTAGCACATGTAGCTGTTTCATCTGTCCCCATACCTTTCTTAGCTCGTGAAAACCATTGCTGAATATGTTGTGTTCCGGGTGTTGTTCCAAAGGTTTGCCCTGTGGTAAGCGTGATAGCGGTATTTGTGCAAAGCCGAACCACCAGATGCCCACCAACAGGAATGATAAACGTGACGCTATGCCCTCATCGATACCAAACGTGCCGGGGCTGAGCACAAATACAAAGCATATCAATTGCAGTAATACACTGCCGATGTAACCATAAGAAAAGCCCTGGGCGCTTAGTTTATCGCGCTGCTCTTCGGTAGCTATTTCGGGCAGGAAGGAGTTATAGAATACCAGGCTGCCGTAGTAGCCGGCAGCAGCTATGGAGGCCAGCACCACACCCAGTTCCACCGTTTTGCCGGTAAAAAAGAAAAGGCCGCAGCAAGAAATAGCACCGATGTAACAAAACAGGCGCATGAAGCTCTTCTTATTCCCCTTATAGTCGGCAATGGATGAAAGGATGGGAGAGAGCATAGCTATGAGCAAGTAAGCAGATGCCAAAGCGTAATCGAACAGGACGCTATTGGTGATTTCAGCACCGAAGAAATTAACCTTATCGGATAAAATAGTGCCGTCTTCACCTTTTATAGTAGTAACAGCGAGATAGTAAGCAGGGAATATAGTGGAAGTGATAACGAGATTATAGGCGCTATTGGCCCAGTCGTACATAGCCCAGGCGCGGTGTACACGTTTTTGGTTGGTTTCCATACGGGCAAAGTAATTACAATTGGTCAATTAGGCAATGTTGACACTTCGGCAATTCGACAATTTGGCAAATTGATAATGGGGGTGTAATAATAAAGGCAGCCAAAACGGCTGCCTTTATTATATAATAGCTTTGCTTGCTTATTGTGCTGTTTCCAGCTTTTTCGGTGCCATTAGTGTTTCATAATCATTGATGCTGTGCTGCAGGATTTTCTTAGCCAGGCGGGCACCCTGGAATTCTTCGATCTTCACCACCTTATTCTCCAGCTTTTTGTACTCTTCGAAGAAATGGCGCAGCTCTTCGATAAAATAAGTAGGCAGCTCGCTGATGTCGTTGATATGAGCCACGCTCATATCGTTGGCGCAAACGGCTATCAGTTTATCATCTGCCTCGCCCTGGTCCAGCATACGCATAACGCCTATTATTTTAGCCTCTACCAGGCAGAGGGGCTGCATTTCTATCTGCGAAAGCACCAATATATCCAGCGGGTCCTTATCATCGCAATAAGTACGAGGGATGAAGCCATAATTGGCAGGGTAGTATACAGAAGAATACAGGACACGGTCGAGCTTCAGCAGGCCCGTTTCCTTATCCAGTTCGTACTTGGCACGCGAGTTTTTAGGAATTTCGATAATAGCATTTACTCTTTCAGGCACATTTTCGCCGTAACTTACAGAATGCCAGGGGTTAAAATTCATTGTTATGAGTCTGTTTTAAGATTATAAACCTTGATATGCCCCGGTAGCCAAAGTGGGCCGGGTGGTTAAGCCGGCGCAAAGTTATATGTTAAAATCCGGTTTCAGATTGCAGGAAGCCTTAAAAAAAGGATAACTTGTAACTCCTTAAAAAAATGCTATATACGGGGCATGGTTTTTTAGACGAAAGCCGCGTGTGTCATGCGTTTGTAAGGACTATTAAGTTTGTGATAAAAATTTTTTAGCAGAATTGTTTTTTTGAAGTGTACCTATATCTTTGCAACCACACGTATAATGTATTGTCATTAATACTCAACTAAAAAATAACATCTAACAAAAATCAGAATTATGGCAGACGTAAAAACAGCCGCAACAAAAACTTCCGCCCAAGCTGGCAAACCAAAAAATGCAAACAATTTCTGGCTGAACCTGATCATCGTAGTGGTATGTATAGCGATAGGCCAAATCGTTTACCATTTTGTGTTTGGCAACCCAAGCAACTTCCTTGATGCCGAGAAACATAAGCCTAAAAACTTTATGGGTAATATGTACCTGGGCGGTGCGATCGTGCCATTCCTGATAGCAACCTTCCTGACGATGCTGAGCTTCGTTATAGAGCGTGCGCTGACTATCGCTAAAGCAAATGGTAAAGTAAATGCAGCTGAATTTGTACGTAAAGTGCAATATCACCTGGCTAATAAAAATATAGATGCAGCCTTGGCTGAGTGCGATAAGCAAGCCGGCAGCGTAGGTAACGTAATGCGTTCGGGCCTGGTAAAATACCGCGAAATGGTGAACAACCACGAGCTGGATACAGACCAGAAAATACTGAGCATCCAGAAAGAAATAGAAGAAGCTACCGCACTGGAACTGCCTATGCTGGAAAAAAACCTGGTATTCCTGTCAACTATCGCATCGGTAGCTACCCTGTTGGGTCTGCTGGGTACGGTATTGGGTATGATCAAATCGTTCTCTGCGATGGGTACTTCAGGCGCACCGGATTCAGCAGCACTGGCGGCTGGTATCTCTGAGGCCCTGTATAATACCGCACTGGGTATCGGTACCTCATTCTTCGCTATCATTGGTTACAACTTCTTTACAACCATCATAGACGGTATCACATTTGGTATTGACGAAAGCGGTTTCACGCTGACGCAAAGCTTCGCTGCTAACTACAAGTAATAGTAGCCCGTTGCAGGGAAAAGTGCGGATGGATTTGTGGAAAAACGACGGAACTGAATCTTATTACTAATAACAGTTGAAGAAAAAAACTAAGAGATGCCAAAATTAAAAATGCCAAGGAAGAGCACGCACGTGGATATGACCGCGATGTGTGACGTGGCCTTCCTGCTGCTTACCTTCTTCATGCTGGCTACCAAGTTTAAGCCGGATGAGCCGGTAACTGTAACTACGCCCAATTCTATATCAGAAATTCCCTTGCCCGATGCGGATATCATGATGATAACCGTGGACCCCAAAGGCAGGATATTCTTTTCGGTAGATAACCCGAAAGTGAGGGAAGACCTGATAAATGATATGGACGAGTACAAAAAGCTGGGCCTGACCGATGCTGAGAAAAGGGCTTTTGCTGTAGGTGCATCAGTAGGCGTACCATTCAGCCAACTGAAATCTTACCTGGCTGCAGACCCTACCCAGCAGAAGGAATTTGATAAAACAGCCACCGGCATACCTACAGATACTACTGTAGAATCTGAAAAGAACGAGCTGGCTGCCTGGATACGGACGGCAAGGAATGCAAACCCCAAGCTGCGTATTACCATCAAAGCCGATGCTGATGCGGGATATCCTGATATCAAAAAGATCATCAGTACGCTGGAAGGTTGGAAGATATTCAAGTTCAACCTGATAACCGGCCTTAAAGCCGTACCTCCGGGCACTGCAGCATATGACCTGCAGAATCCGGGTATGAAGAAATAAAAATATTATTTAACATAATAAAACGTTTTCCATGGCTGAAATGGATACCTCCAGTAGTGGGGGACATAAGAAAGGCCCGGGGGTCAAGAAAGGAAAGAAACTTTCCACGCGTATTGACCTTACACCCATGGTGGACTTAGGCTTCCTGTTGATTACATTCTTTATGTATACAACTACCATGTCTAAGCCCAAGACCATGGAGATAAACATGCCTTATAAAGACGAGAATATAAAAGAAGAAGAGCAGAGTAAGGTAAAAAGCAGTACGGTTATTACCGTGTTGCTGAGCAAGGAGCACCGTATCTATTATTATGAAGGTATTGGTGACGACCCTACAAAGCCACCACAGCTGAGTGTAACCTACTTTAAACAAAAAGATGGTATACGCGATGTAATCATCAACAAAAAGAAGGCTGTAGAAGAGCTGAAAGCACAAGGTGCCCTGGCTGCAAAAGACCAGGCTACCATCATCATCAAGCCGGATGAAACCAGTACCTACGAAGACCTGGTGAACATGCTGGATGAGATGAGTATCAATGATGTAAAGGTGTATGCTATCGTTGACATCACGCCTGTAGATAAAGAATTTATCACAGCAACGGAGCAGGCAAACAATGTGCAATAAGCACTGTTTGTGGAAAAACAACTTGTTTGCATCTAATTATTAAAAGGAATTATTAAAATGGATATTAATAAAATACTCAAAAGCGATTACCTCGACATCCTGTTCGAGGGCCGTAATAAAAATTACGGTGGCTACGAGTTGCGTAAAAACTATCCGAGGCGTGTAGCCCGCTCTATGATGGTGCTGGGTGGCATAGCATTAGTTACCGTTGGCTATGGCTTTGTATCTAAACTGAAGCCAAAGGAAAAAGCACCGGTAGCTATAATGAAGGAAGTGACGCTGGCCGAACCACCGCCAATAGATCCGAAAAAACCACCGCCACCACCGCCACCGCCACCACCGCCACCGGTGAAGCCAACGGTGAAATTCACCCCTCCTGTAATTAAGAAGGATGAAGAGGTGCGCGAGGATGAGAAACCACCGGAACAAGAAGAACTGAAAGATGTATCGGCAGGTTTGAAAACACAGGAAGGCGACCCTAACGGTATAGACGCCGGACTGGTAGACAAGCCGGGCACGGGTGTGGTAGAAGCACCACCACCACCTGAGATATTTAAATACGTGGAGCAGATGCCTGAGGCACCGTATAACGTGAATGAATATCTGGGTAAAAACATCAGGTATCCTGATGCGGCACGCGAGAACAATATAGAAGGCCGTGTATCTATCCAGTTTGTGGTAAGTGAAGACGGTTCTATATCTGACGTAAAAGTGGTAGGTAGCCGTCGCGTAGGTGGTGGCCTGGAAGAGGAAGCGGTACGTGTAGTATCGAGCATGCCTAAATGGAGGCCCGGTAAACAAAACGGCCGCCCGGTAAAAGTGTATTACACACTGCCGGTGTCCTTCCGCCTGGAGTAGTATTTTTAAGATAAGTGATATATAAAGGCTGCCCTCCGGCAGCCTTTATTATTATATAAGCGGTTGAATTACCAAAGTTTTAAGAAACAAGTGCAGTACAACCTGTATCAATAGATATTATTTTTGCTGCACATCACATAATCATCAAATAAATTTCATGAAGAATACATCTGCCATTTTCGGCACACTGGCATTGGGTACCCTTACGCTTTTTAGCTGTACACAGGAAAAGAAAGAAACTGCCAAACAACCTGCGGAAACAAGCAGTGCTGCCGGAACGCCCAGTACAGGCCGTATAGCCTACGTGAACATAGATTCGCTGGAAGCAAATTTTGAGTACCTGAAAAACGAGAAGGTAAAATTTGAAAAGCGCCAGGCAGAAATGCGTGCAGAACTGGAGCGCAGTGCCCAACAACTGCAAAATGACTATGCAGCAGCACAGCGCAAAGCGCAAGCAGGTACTATGACCGAAGCAGAGCAACAAAGCACCGGTAAGCGCCTGATGCAGATGGAACAAAGCCTGAAAACGAGGGAAGAAGCGCTGACACAACAATTGATGAAAGAGCAGGTGGAATTTAATAGCAACCTGCAAAAGCAAATAGACAGCTTTCTGGAGGATTATAATAAAGACAAAAAATACGATTATATCCTTTCTTACTCTAAAGGTGGTTCTATTATGTTTGCTAATAAAAGTTTAGATATTACAGCAGACGTTATAAAAGGATTAAACGAAAGAGTACCGAAAAAGGAAAGCACAGAAGCGAAGAAATAATTAGTATTTTTCTGTAAAATCTTCGCTGTTTGGAAAACAACACTTCTTTTCGCCGCTCGCTGTCACTACTGGATGGCGCACTGCTGGTAATCGGGTCGATGATAGGCTCGGGGATATTTATAGTAAGTGCCGATATAGCGCGCAATGTAGGTAGTGCCGGCTGGCTGGTCGTAGTGTGGCTTATTTCAGGTTTCATTACGTTAGCTGCGGCACTAAGCTATGGTGAACTGAGTGGTATGTACCCGCATGCCGGTGGGCAATATGTATACCTGCGTGAGGCATTTGGCAAGCTGTGGGGCTTTTTGTACGGATGGGCATTCTTTGCCGTAATACAAACCGGTACGATAGCTGCCGTGGCTGTGGGCTTTGGCAAGTTTACAGGTTACCTTATTCCATCGCTGGGTGAGGATAACATTTTAGTTGGTCCAATGAACCTTGGGTTCATAACCAATTTCAAAATAACGGCGGCGCAGCTTACGGGCCTGGCGACAGTTATATTACTAACCTACATCAATACACGTGGTGTAAAGAATGCCAAATGGATACAGTTCATCTTTACCAATGCCAAGATACTGGCTATGGGTGCACTGGTGCTTTTTGGTTTCTTCCTGTTTAAAGACGGCAGCATATGGCAAAACAACTGGGATGCCGCATGGTTTGCAAAAAGAATAGGTGGTGATACAGATGTGATAACACATGAGAGCCTGAGCACAAGTACGCTTGTGATATCGATATGTATAGCCATGGTAGGTGCGCTGTTTTCCAGCGATGCGTGGAATAACGTGACCTTTATAGCAGGGGAGATGAAGAACCCTGCCCGCAACATTGGCCTGAGCCTGTTTATAGGTACAGTGGTAGTAACCCTATTGTATGTATCTATGAACTTTATGTACCTGAATGTGCTAAGCATCAGCGAGATAGCCAATGCCCCGTCGGACAGGGTGGCACTGGCTGCTGCGCTGAAGATATTTGGTGCGTTTGGTACTACATTCATTGCCGTACTTATTATGGTATCAACCTTTGGTTGTAATAACGGGCTGATACTTTCCGGTGCGCGCGTGTATTATACCATGGCGAAAGACAATTTATTCTTACCCGCAGCAGGTAAGCTGAATGATAAAGGCGTGCCTGCGAAAGCACTATGGATGCAAAGCATATGGGCATCGGTACTGTGCCTGAGTGGCCAGTATGGCAACCTGCTGGATTATATCATCTTTACGGTATTGATATTCTACTCGCTGACGATAGCAGGCATTTTCAAGTTGCGCAAAACGCAGCCTGATATGCCGAGGCCCTACAAGGCATTTGGCTACCCGGTGATACCGGCGATATACATTATACTGGCAGCCTTTATATGCATGGTGCTGCTGATACATAAGCCTACCTATACATGGCCGGGGCTTATCATAGTACTGGCAGGTATTCCTATTTATTATTATCTGAAAAAACGTGGTGCTGCTACCAAATGAATAAAGAAGCGATAGACAAAATGTTTGACGACATGCAACAGCTGCATGTGGTAGTGATAGGAGATGTGATGCTGGATAACTATCGCTGGGGAGTAGTAGAACGCATGTCGCCCGAGGCACCGGTGCCCGTGGTGACGGTAAGGCAAAGAGATAACCGGCTGGGCGGCGCTGCCAACGTAGCCCTGAACTGCAAAGCGCTGGGCACCAAAGTAACACTGGCCAGCGTGATAGGCGATGACAGTGAAGGCAGGCTGCTGAGAAAGCTGGCCGAAGACGCGGGTATCGATACCACGCTATTGGTAAACAGCAAGCACCGGCCTACTACCACCAAGACACGCATCATTAGTGAAGGAAAACATATGATGCGGCTGGATGAGGAAATATGCGAAGACCTGAGCACCGAAGAAGAGCATCCGTTTATAGATAAAGTGATGCGCTACCTGCAGATAGAAAAGCCGCAGGTAGTGATATTTGAAGATTATAATAAAGGGGTGCTGAAAGAAAATGTGATACACCGCATAGCGGAGCATTGCAAGCATATCGGTATCATCACAACAGTTGATCCTAAGTTTAAAAACTTTCTTGAGTATAAGCATGTAACTGTTTTTAAGCCCAACCTGAAAGAAGTAAGAGAAGGGCTGCACCTGCCGCTGGAAGATGTAAATGAAGGCAGCCTGAATGCGGTGCATGAAAAGCTGAAAGAAATACTGCAGCACGAAATTACCTTCATCACCCTTTCTGAGAAAGGCGTGTATTATAATAATGGCACATCGGGACTGATACCTACGCATATGCGCACGATAGCAGATGTATCGGGCGCGGGCGATACGGTAATAGCAACTGCATCAGTAGTATATGCATTGACAAAAGATGCAAGACTGATGGCTGAAATATCGAATATAGCAGGTGGATTGGTTTGCGAATCTGTAGGCGTAGTGCCGATAGATAAAATGCAACTGAAGGCAGAATGTGAGCGTATATTTGCAGCCTGATGAGCGGACGCCTTACACTACAGCAAGCATTAAAACATTTTTTTGGTTACGAGGATTTCAGGCTGAACCAGCAGGCTATTATTGAAACCGTGCTTGGCGGTAAAGATGTGATGGCCATTATGCCGACGGGTGGTGGTAAATCTATCTGCTATCAATTGCCGGCTGTGTTATTGCCGGGTCTTACCATCGTTATTTCGCCACTGATAGCCCTGATGAAAGACCAGGTAGACAGCCTGCAGGCAAATGGTATACGTGCAGCCTATCTCAATTCTACATTAAATCAGCAAGAACAGAACCATGTGATAAGTGCGGTACGCAATGGAGAGATAAAATTGCTCTACATGGCACCGGAGCGGCTATTCAGTAACGGGCAGCAATTCATACAGTTCTTAAGTACATTGCCTTGCTCTTTATTTGCAGTAGATGAAGCGCACTGTATATCGCAATGGGGCCACGATTTCAGGCCGGAGTATGTGGCCTTGTCTGCATTGAAACAGCACTTTCCGCAGGTGCCGGTGATAGCACTTACTGCCAGTGCCGATACCATAACCCAAAAAGACATACTGGATAAGCTGCATATACAAGCCACTGCCAAAGTTTTTATATCGAGTTTTAACCGGGCAAACATCAGCTATTATATACAACCTAAGAAGGATGCGCTGACACAGATGGCGCATTACCTGGATAAGCATAAAGGGGATAGCGGTATAATATATGCGCTATCCCGTAACAGCACAGAAAGCATAGCCAGCAAGCTAAAAGAGATGGGCTATGAAGCGGCGTATTACCACGCGGGTATGGGTGTGCAGGAACGTGCCAAAGTGCAGGAGCGTTTTCAGCGGGATGAGATACGCGTGATAGTAGCTACCATAGCATTTGGCATGGGTATAGATAAGCCCAATGTGCGCTATGTGATGCACTATGATGTGCCGAAAAACATGGAAGGCTACTACCAGGAAACGGGCAGGGCCGGCAGGGATGGATTGCATAGCGATGCTATCATGTACTACTCATCGGGCGATGTGATGAAGCTGCTGCGCTTTGCAACCGTGGAAGGAAATACGGAGCAGACCGCCATCATGAAGAAGAAGCTGATGCAAATGAAAGAATTTGCAGAGCATGATGGCTGCAGGCGGCAGTATATACTGGAATACTTTGGCGAGCGCGCACCTGCTTATTGCGGTAGCTGCGATTATTGCCTGAGCAACCTGGAACATAAAGACGCAACGATAGAAGCGCAGAAAGTACTATCTGCCATATCGAGAACAGGAGAGAAGTATGGCGCGGATTACATTATCGATTTCATACGCGGTTCGCAGAGTGTGAAGATAGTAGCAGCGCATAAACTGTTGAAGACATTTGGTATAGGTAAAGAACTAAAGAAGGAAGAGTGGCAGACCATCATCAAACAACTATTGCAGCAACGGTTGCTGAACGTGGAAGAGGGCATTTATCCATCGCTGAAGCTGAACGAAGCCAGCTGGCGTATACTGAAAGGTGAACTGAAAGTGACGCTGGTGGTGAAGAAACCCAAAGAAACAGCGGCCAGCATAACAGAAGCACCACAACAACATAAAGAACTGCTTGCCGAACTGAAAGAAGTGCGGAAAGAAATAGCAATAGAAGAGAATGTGCCGGCCTACATAATAGTAGGGGATAACACACTGCATGAAATGGCTACCTACCTGCCTATGAACTTTGAGCAACTCAGAAAAATATCCGGCTTTGGTGACCATAAGGTGGCGAAGTATGGCCCTGCATTTTTGCAAGCCATACAATCGTATGCAGCAGCGTACAGGCTGGAAAGTAAGATACAACTGAAGACACCGAAGCGGGAACATGCTGTGAAGAAGGTGAGTGGTAAGCCGGGCATCAGCAATACGCAACGCATATCGTACGATATGCTGAAGGAAGGCTATGATGTAGCAGATATAGCAGCAAGGCGCGGGCTAAGCGCAAATACCATTGAAACACATTTGATACCTTTTATAACAAGTGGCGAACTGAATGCGAATAAGCTGGTAGCAAAAGACAGGCTGGAGAAAATCATTGGGCTGATAAAGCAAACAGGCAATGCGACAGCAATGAAACCATTGAAAGACCTGCTGCCGGAGGACTATACCTACAGCGAAATAAAAATAGCGCAGGCCCATTATGAATGGACGAAGCATGCATAAAGAATAATAAAGGGCATCAATTGATGCCCTTTATTATTTTACTGTATGACGTGATTTACACTAAGATATGCTTCCCAGTTTTTGAGTGCACCGTTTTTGAGCACACGTGGGAATTTATTCATCGCACCGTCTTTACCTATCGCTTTCATGTAATCGTAGAAAACATCGTTAGGTAATAGTTCTACGAATACTTCTTTAAGTGCGGATGTACGCTCTACGGCATAGTCGTCATTTATCTCACAAAGCGTTTCATCAATGATTTTCTTTACCTCGGTGGCATCTACATTCGGGTCATCGCAGCCAATGTACCATCGGTGTGCAAAGAGGTTTTCGTATTTAAAACCTGCAACGGTAAATTCGCGAATAGTAATATTCAGCTTTTTAGAAACCGTGTCTATGGCTTTGTTCATATTGTCTATAGACATATGCTCGCCGCAAAGGCTCAGGAATTGCTTGGTACGGCCCACAATAGCTATCTCTCCCTCTTTGGCATTGGTGAAGCGAATAACATCGCCAATGTAGTAACGCCACGCACCAGCACAGGTACTCAGCATTACGGCATAGTCTATATCTTCCTTTACCTCGTTGATGAGATAAGTAGTAGGGTTTTGTTTCGGGTTACCATCTTCATCAAAGTTTTCAGAATTGAATGGGACGAACTCGTAAAAGATACCCGCATTCAGTACCAGCTTGATGCCATGATTACCGGGACGCGCTTTGAAGCCAAAAGAACCCTCTGAAGCCATGTAGGTTTCTATATAATTGATGGGCTTACCCAGCAACTTCTGGAAGCTTTCTTTATATGGTTCGAAAGAAACACCACCGTGTATATAAATATTCAGGTTGGGCCATATCTCGTGTATGTGCTTCACCTTGTGATATTTAATTACTTCTTCCAGCACTATCTGCACCCATGCAGGTACGCCACATACGGTTCCTACATCCCATTGCGGTGCTTTGCGGATGATGAGTTTTATACGGTCTTCCCACTTGGGGCGCTTGGATATTTTTTGTCCCGGTTTGTAAAAAAAGTTAGACATCCATCGGGGCATGTTCTTGGCGCTGATGCCGCTCATGTCACCCTCGTAGTAGTCCCCTTTTTCGAAAAGTGATGTAGTGCCCCCCAGCATCAGGATGCCCTTCTGGAAAGCAACGGGTGGGATATTGAATTCCGTCATGCTGCAAAGCTGCTTGAAGCCTACTTTTTTGGTAGATTTCAGCATATCCTGCGTAACGGGTATATGCTTGCTTGCCGCTTCAGACGTGCCGGAGCTAAGTGCAAAGTATTTCACCTTGCCCGGCCAGGTAACGTTTTCCTCTCCCTGCTGGCAACGATGCCACCATTGCTGGTGCATTTCGTTATACGTGTGTACGGGTACACGCTCTTTAAAAGCCTTAATAAAATCTACCTCTCTGCTCAGGATATCTGCAAAACCATAATGCTTGCCGAATGCGGTGTACTGGCCGCGGTCCAACAATTGCCTTAACGTATGTCTTTGGTAGGTATATGGTGATGCTACCGGTAGTTTGAACTGTTTCCGTACCCTTAATGAACGCGCTATAAGATTGCCCAACAATGCCATCTTCTGTACCTCGTGCTATTTGTATTGTCTTGTTTGTGAAAAACGGATACAAAAATAACTAAGTTTCAGGTCTTTGTTGAATACATATAATGTATTATTAATACTTGTTGTCATATTTAACAAAAGCTACTGGGTATAATAATATAATGTAAACGTCCACAATGGCAGATATGTGTTTTTATTACCTTTGCGCCCTGTATGACAGAAGTGCGTATCATTAATAAATCGCCCCATAGCCTGCCGCAATACCAAACCGAGGGGTCGGCAGGAATGGATTTGAGGGCCTGGCTGCCGGAACCGGTAGTATTGCAACCCATGGAACGCAGGTTGATACCCACAGGGCTGTATATGTCACTACCCCAGGGATATGAGGCGCAGGTGCGCCCCAGGAGCGGGCTGGCCATAAAGCGGGGCCTGAGTATGGTAAATACGCCGGGTACGATAGATAGCGACTATCGTGGCGAGATAATGGTAGCCATGATAAACCTATCTGCTGAACCGCAGGAAATAACAGATGGAGAGCGTATAGCACAAATGGTGATAGCGCGCTATGAACAGATAGCGTGGCAGGTGGTAGAAACACTGGATGAAACAGTGCGAGGGGCAGGTGGCTTTGGCCATTCGGGTGTGAAGTAAAAAATATTTGAAGCCGTAGAGGCTGAACTGAAAACGTAATAAACGACACTAATGAATATCATTATTCCAATGGCAGGTATGGGCAAAAGGATGCGCCCACACACACTTACCACTGCAAAACCATTAATACCTATAGCAGGCAAGCCCATTGTGCAGCGCCTGGTAGAAGATATAATAGCTACCAGCAACGAAAAGGTGGATGAAATAGCCTTTATTATAGGGCCTGCATTTGGTAAGGATGTAGAAGCGCACCTGTGCCAGGTAGCCGAAAGCTTAGGCGCGAAAGGTAAAATATGCTACCAGCACGAGCCTCAGGGCACAGCACATGCCATACTGTGCGCAGCCGATAGCCTGAAAGGCAATGTATTCATCGCCTTCGCAGATACACTGTTCAAAGCCAGCTTTAGCATTGATGTAAATAAAGATGCTATAGTATGGACGCAGAAAGTGGAAGACCCAAGTGCCTTTGGTGTTGTAAAGCTGAATGATAAAAACGAGATAGAAGCCTTTGTAGAGAAGCCGAAGGAGTTTGTATCAGACCTGGCGATCATTGGTGTTTACTATTTTAAAGACGGTGAAAACCTGCGGAAAGAACTGCAACGCCTGATAGATGAAGACATAAAGCTGAAAGGTGAATACCAGATAACCGATGCCATGGACCACATGCTGAACAAAGGCGTGAAATTCTATACCGACCAGGTAGAAGAGTGGCTGGACTGTGGTAATAAAGACGCTACGGTATATACCAACCAGCGCATACTGGCTATAAAAGAAGATGAAGAGCAACTGGTATCGGAAACGGCTATACTGGAAAACTCCGTTATCATACCGCCCTGCTTTATAGGCGAGAATGTAGTGATAAAGAATTCGGTAATCGGGCCATTCGTTTCGCTGGAACGTGGTGTGAACGTAGAGGATAGCCGTGTTAATAATAGTATCATCCAGGCCGATAGCATTGTTAAAAATGCCCGTATCGAAAACTCCTTATTGGGGAAAAGCGTAAATTACAATGAAAAGCCTAAGGACCTGAGCCTTGGAGACTTTTCGACACAAATATGAAGCTATTGAAGTATGGGCTGGTAGTTGCGGCTTTCCTCACCATTCAAACAAAATATGCTACCGGTCAGAATACGGTAGACTCTATGCCGCAGCTGCAAGGTAACCCTACGCTGCAGGTAGATGCCATGTTTTATGATGCTGTAAAGGCGCGGTTAAAGAATGATGATAAGGAAGCGGAACAGCTTTTTACAGAAGTAATCAAGCAAAAGCCCGATGCGGCGGCGGCATACTATGAGCTTTCCCGCCTTAAATTCAAGCAATATAATGCCCCCAAGGCCACTGAATATATAAAGAAAGCAGTGGAACTGGATGGAACAAATGCATGGTATAAAGCACAATATGCAGAAATACTGGCGCTGAGCAATAAATATGCGGAAGCGGCAGATGTATACGTGGCACTGGCAAAGCAGGAAAAGTATAATGACGACTACCTGCGGAAAGCCGTGCAGATGTACCAGACCACAGGTAAATACAAGGAAGCCATAGCCACCCTGAACCTGATGCTGGAAAAAGACCCGAAGGATGAGCAGGTGCTGGCCATGAAGCAGCAACTGTACCTGAAGATGAATGATGTAGATGGTGCAGTGAAAGTAGCCCAGCAATTGATATCCTATTACCCGGAAGAAGGCAAGTATTATGCAATACTGGCCGAGATATACGATAACAACAAAATGCCGGGCAATGCGGTAGAGATATACCGCAAAATGGAGCAGCAGTTTGGCGACGACCCACTGGTGCAATTGAGCCTTGCAGAATACTACCGCAAGAAAGAAGACCAGCAGCAGTATAATGCCTATGTAAAGCGCGTGTTTACCAACAAAGGCCTGGATGCAGATACCAAACTGGCACTGCTGGGGCAATATGTGATGGAAAATAGTGCAGACAGCACGAAGCGCAGGCTGGGCATAGAAATGACTGCAGAGGTGGCTAAGGTGCACAGCGACAATGCCAAGGTGCTGGCTTTTTACGGTGATGTGCTGGCGTTGAATAACGAGATAAAGCTGGCAGTGGACGAGTATAAGAAATCGCTGGCACTTGATGCATCTAACTACAAAGTGTGGGAAAGCCTGCTGTTTGGATATACGGACAGGGAAAATGTGGACTCGCTGCTGTTTTACAGTGAAAAGGCATTGAAGTTATTCCCTAACCAGGCCATGCTGCACTACCTGAACGGTGTGGGGCATACGAATAAAAGGAATTATCCGGCAGCTATCAAGGCACTCAACAGGGCGGTAGATATGATGCCGGATGAAAAGAGTGAGCAGCTGGCACGGTTATATATGGCATTGGGCGACGCATACAATTTTAACAAGCAATATGCGCTATCGGACAGCAGCTATGAAAAAGCGATGCGGCTGGAACCATTGAACCCATCGGTACTGAATAACTATAGTTATTACTTATCGGTAAGGGGTGTGCGGCTGGATGATGCGGAAAAGATGTCGAAGAAATCGCTCGAGCTGGCAAAGGATGAGCCGACATTTTTAGATACCTATGGTTGGATATTGTACAAGCAAGGCAAATATGAAAAAGCCCGTGAGTATATACAGAAAGCCATAGATCTGAGTGCAGAAAACGCAGATGGTACCCTTTGGGAGCACCTGGGCGATGTGCATTATAAGCTGGGCGATACAGAGAAAGCAGTAGCCTGCTGGATAAAGGCAAAAGAAAAAGGAACTGATAACACAGATATAGATAAAAAAATCAAGGACAGAAAGCTGTATGAAGCATAGCATTTTGAAGGGATTTGTTGCTGCATTGATTTCCATTACAACCATTACATCGTGCCAGGTAGGCAGAAAACCTGTTATAAAAAATGTGTCTATCGATAAGGATACGATAAGACAACGTTATGGTATCAATACAGTAGATACCGCGACACCTGCAGCAGGCAATGATGAAACTGTAGCTAATAGTGCAGAAAAAACTGCATTGATACAGACTTTGCTGCCTTTGCTTCAGAACGAGATCAACTTCAGTACATTCAGCGGTAAGGCCAAGATGCACTATGCATCGAACGACCAGAAGCAGGAATTTGTAGCCAACATACGCATCAGTAAAGACAAAATAATATGGGTGAACATAACAGCGTTGGGAGGCATGGTAAATGCAGCACGGGCATATATCACACCTGATAGTATATACTTCGTTAATTACCTGCAAAAAGAAGCTTACCGTGTGCCCATAAGTGAAGGGCAGAAATTGCTACCGATGCCGGTAGACTTTACGCTGCTGCAAAACATGATAGTAGGCAATGTGCTCAGCAAAAACGGTACACCATTGAATGCAACAGCCTTTGGCGGCACATGGACGCTGGAATTAAAAGATGACTCCATAGCACAACAACTGGGCTTTAATAAAGCAGATAGTAGCCTTCGCAGCCAGCAAGTGCGTACACAAGATGATGCTATGCAGGCTATGATACAATATGGTAACTACCAACAGGTAGACAACCGTAAATTTTCTACCGGCAGGGTCATCACCATCAGCAATGCCGGTCAGCCGCACTATATGGATATGGACTTTAACAAGGCTGAATTTGATACACCGCTGGAATTCCCTTTCCAGATACCAAAGAACTATACGATTAAATAATTCCTTAAAATTGAGAGGCCTGCTACGATTAGCAGGCTTTTTAGTTTCTTTACCATTATTTTTGTTGCACTTACCAATATTTAAAACACACTCCTGATGAAGGTAGTCATATTTGCAGGCGGACGAGGCACGCGTATATCTGAAGAATCGTCGCTGCGCCCCAAGCCTATGATAGAAATAGGCGGCAAACCTATACTGTGGCATATCATGAAGATATATGCTGCGTATGGGCATACAGAGTTTATCATTTGCCTGGGTTATAAAGGATGGATGATAAAAGAATACTTTGCCAACTACTTTCTGCACAATGCAGATATCACGGTAGACCTTTCAAAGAACTCACTGGAAGTGCATAACAACTATGCGGAGCCGTTTAAAATATCGCTGATAGATACAGGACTGGATACTATGACAGCAGGCAGGCTGAAACGTGTATTACCGTATATAGGTAATGAAACTTTTATGCTGACCTATGGCGATGGTGTGTGCAATGTAGATATAGATGAACTGGTAAAATTTCACAAGGCCAGTGGTAAAATATGCACCATGACTGCGATACAGGCTACCAGCCGTTTTGGGGTGATAAAAATGGAAGATGACGGCACGATAGACAGCTTTGAAGAGAAGCCGGAAGATAGTGGTACGTGGATAAACGGTGGCTTCTTCGTGGTAGAACCGGAGGTGGCAAAATACCTACCCGATGATGCAGACAATATTATGTGGGAACGCTACCCGATGGATAAGCTGGCCGCCGACAAGCAAATAGGTGCCTACAAGCACCACGACTTCTGGAAGTGCATGGATACCCTGCGCGATAAAGAAGAACTGGAACAACTCTGGGAAAAACAGCCGATATGGAAAAAGTGGTAACAGCACAATACCTGCGTTCGGTATTTAAGGCTAAGCGTGTATTTGTAACCGGCCACACCGGCTTTAAAGGTGCGTGGCTGATACAGATACTGCACTGGCTGGGTGCAGATGTGAAAGGCTATGCACTGCCACCTGAAAAGGATAACGACTTGTATAACCTAATAGATGGAGATAAGCTTTGCTACAACTCCATCATAGGCGACCTGCGCGACTTGCATACTTTGCAGGGAGAACTGGTGCGCTTTGAACCTGATTTTGTTTTTCACCTGGCAGCACAATCGCTGGTGCGCAGGAGCTATGATATACCTGCTGAAACCTTTATGGTGAATGCACAGGGCACGGTGCATGTATTGGAAGCGATACGCAGTTTACCAAAACCATGCGTGGGGTTGATGATAACCACCGATAAGGTGTATGAAAATCCCGAGCGAGGTACACCCTTTAAAGAAGATGACAAGCTGGGTGGTTACGACCCTTATTCGGCCAGTAAGGCTGCTGCGGAAATAGTAGTGTCATCTTACCAGCGTTCGTTCTTTAACGCAGCACATTACGATACACATCATAAAGCCATAGCATCGGTACGTGCAGGGAATGTGATAGGTGGGGGGGATTTTTCTGATGACCGTATTATACCCGATATCGTTCGCGCATTGGAGTTTGGAGAAACCGTAAGTCTGCGCAACCCCGATTCTGTAAGGCCGTGGCAACATGTGCTGGAGCCATTGGGCGCTTACCTGATGCTGGCTGCTAAGATGAGTGAAAGGCCGGTTCAGTTCAGCACGGCATTCAACTTTGGGCCGGATGAAAATGATACCGTGACGGTAGAAGACCTCACCAAAATATTTCTGCAACGCTTTGGTACGGGCGGGTACAAAATAATACCACATGAAAAGCCATTGCACGAAGCCAAACTGCTGCTGCTGGATAGCAACAGGGCGCTGAGTATGATGGGCTGGAAACCACTGCTGAATGCTACACAAGCTATACAGCTAACGGCCGACTGGTATGCCAATAAAGAACAGGATGCACACACCAAGTGCATGCAGGATATTCAAAACTATTTCGGAGAATTACAGTAATGAAGTTTGAAGCATTGCCACTGAAAGGTGCTTATCTGATAGAACTGCCTGCATTTGCAGATGACAGGGGCGATTTTGTAAAGACCTTTCATGCAGATAATTTTCAGCAGGCGGGTATAGACTTTACACTTCGTGAGAGCTATTTCTCGCTATCAAGGAAAGATGTGATACGCGGGATGCATTTTCAAACGCCGCCGCACCAGCATAGCAAAGTAGTATTTTGTCCGCAAGGGGCGATACTGGATGTGATTGTAGACCTGCGTAAAGATTCTGCAACTTATGGCCAGCACTATGCTCATGAATTATCGAAAGCTAACCACTTAGCGTACTTCATACCCGAAGGTTTTGCACATGGCTTCAAATCGCTGACAGATGATGCGATAACGTATTACCTCGTGTCTTCCGTATACAGTAAAGACCATGATACCGGGATATTATACAGCAGTATCGGTTACGACTGGAACGTGGATAGCCCCATTGTATCTGCCAGGGATATGAGCTTTGCGAGGTTGGCCGATTTTGATAGTCCGTTTTAAAATATTCGTAATAAGCCGCCCTGAAAGCGGCTTCATTTTTTCTCGTTACTTTTGCATCTCAATACGGAAATTTCTTTATGAAACTGAATAAAGTGCTTGATACCCTGGGTATCGATAAAATGAACGAAGGTGCCGGCACCGGTACCAAATGGCTGAAAGCAGGTGGTGAAAAGATACCTTCTTACTCGCCTGTAGATGGTAAGCTGATAGGAACGATACAGGGTGTAAACCGTAAGTCTTACGACAATGTGGTGAAACAAGCTGAAGCAGCATTTGCAGAATGGCGTATGTGGCCTGCACCTAAACGTGGCGAAGTAGTGCGCCAGGTAGGTGAAGCACTGCGTAAATATAAAGAACCACTGGGCCGCCTGGTATCTTACGAAATGGGTAAGAGCCTGCAGGAAGGCTATGGAGAGGTGCAGGAAATGATAGACATTGCAGACTTTGCAGTGGGCCTGTCGCGCCAGCTGTATGGCCTTACCATGCATAGCGAGCGCCCCATGCACCGCATGTATGAGCAATGGCACCCACTGGGTGTTGTAGGTATCATCAGTGCTTTCAACTTCCCTGTAGCGGTATGGAGCTGGAACAGTTTCCTGGCATGGGTATGTGGTAATACCTGTGTATGGAAACCATCTGAAAAAACACCGCTGACTGCAATTGCCTGCCAGAATATCATAGCAGATGTATTCCGTGCCAATAAAGTGCCGGAAGGCGTATGCGGACTGGTAGTAGGTGGCCGCGAAACAGGCGAGTGGATGAGCAATGACACGCGCATACCGCTGGTATCTGCAACAGGTAGTACCCGCATGGGTAAAGCCGTAGCAGCAGCAGTAGGTGGCCGACTGGGCCGCTCGTTGCTGGAACTGGGTGGTAACAACGCCATCATCATATCTGAACATGCAGACCTGAACATAGCACTGCGTGCCTGCATATTTGGTGCTGTAGGTACGGCAGGGCAGCGTTGTACCACCACACGTCGTCTAATCATACACGAGAGCGTTTATGATGCATTCAAAAAGAAACTGGTAGCTGCATATAAGCAACTGAACATAGGTGACCCGCTGAACGAGGGTAACCACGTGGGGCCACTGATAGATACAGATGCAGTTAAAAACTACCTGGCTGCGATAGAAGCCCTGAAGAAAGAAGGCGCGAAAGTAGTAGTGCCGGGTGGTGTGCTGGAAGGCAAAGGGTATGAAAGCGGTTGCTATGTGAAACCATGCGTGTATGAAGTGAGCAATGATATGCAGATAGTACAGCACGAAACATTTGCACCACTGCTGTACATCATGAAATATAAAACACTGGAAGAAGCTATAGCGCTGCAGAACAATGTGCCGCAAGGCTTGTCTTCATCTATCATGACGCTGAATATGCGCGAGGCAGAAACCTTCCTGTCGCACAAGGGTAGCGATTGTGGTATTGCCAACGTAAACATTGGTACCAGCGGCGCAGAGATAGGAGGTGCCTTTGGTGGTGAGAAAGAAACAGGTGGCGGTCGCGAAAGTGGCTCTGACAGTTGGAAAGCATATATGCGCAGGCAAACCAACACCATTAACTGGAGCGATCAACTGCCACTGGCACAGGGTATTAAATTCCATGTGTAGTAGTTGGTTAATTATAATAAGATTGAAAGCGGGGCATATGTCCCCGCTTTCGTATTTTTAGGAAGTGAGGTAAGGCGCGCATGAAAACAAACAATACCATTTACACCATAGGACATTCCATACATCGTATAGATGTATTTAGAGAAATGCTGCAATCTTTCGGCATAGCATACCTGGCCGATATCAGGCGCTACCCGGTTTCTAAAAGGCATCCGCAGTTCACGAAAGAAGCATTAAGTCATTCCCTCCAGGAAGCAGGTATCCATTATCAGCACTATGCAGACCTTGGCGCACGGCTGGATACGAATGTGTACCCGAACTATGTGAGCTATATGCAGTCGGAAGCATTTGGAAATGCTATAGAGAAGTTGCAAGCGAAGGCACGTCATCAGTCAGTAGCATATATGTGTGCAGAAGCCAATTGGCGGCAATGCCATCGTGTGCATGTGTCAACGTATTTGCAAAAACAAGGCTGGCAGGTGCTGCATATAACAGCAAAGGATGCAGCCACGCCGCATCCTTTAGAAATATTGAAACAGGGGAAGCTATTTTAAGCCAATCGGCGTGCCGAAGTATTGTGCTTCGAACACGGCCAATAACCTATTGTCGTTATACAGCAGTAAATGCCTGTCGTTGATAACATGCCTGTTGGCATTTGTAAGGGTTTGCATCAAGTTATTTTCAATATCCATACGCCCTTCGCAATACATAAGGGTACTGCCTGCTTTAAACGTAATAACACCCTGCTTGCCCAGTTCAAACGTACCGGTAATACGGTTGCAGCCGGCAAAGCCCGTGATACGGCGTTTCTTTTCGGTGAGCCTGATATGCACTTCAGGAGCATCAGCCGGGTTGATTACAGGCTTACCATTCATTTCAGATAAGCGCCAGTAGGTATCCATAAGGCGTGAATCGCCCTTAGGGGCGTGGCTGCCTTTCTTAGCAGTTTTGCAGGATAACGTGAAAATGCAAAGTACCAGTATGGCGTAGTGGAGTAGTTTCATAAGGGAGGTGTTTGCAGTACAAGATAGAAAATATGCCTGAAGGCGTATAATGATTGTAAGCCTGTATTTTCTTAATTTGTGATATGTTTAAAAGGGGCTGCATTACCATATTTGTACTATTGCTATTGCCGGTTATCGTATCGGGCCAAAGCATAGCGAACACATTATCGGTAGATATCAACAGGAAACTTTCTAACGGTACTGTATTCAAACCTGTACAATTTTTCTCTATTACGGATGATATACTGCATGCCAACGTACTTGCTAAGGAAACCATTTTATCAGCATATACGGATAGGGTATTAAGCGTTTATGAAACAAAACCACCGCACATATCATTGCCGGTTGCAAATAGTGAGGGTCATATTATTACGCTATTGCTACAGCGTTCCCGCCCAACAGCGTATGATTATAATGCAGGGATTATTGATACAAAAGGGCGACACAAGATAGATATAACTACAGGATTGCATTACCAGGGTTGTATAGCAGGCATAGAAAAAAGCCTTGCTACCCTTAGTATCAGTGGCGATGGTACTGTAATGGTTATGTACTCAAATGATGCAGGCAATTTTGTTATAGCAAAACTGGCGGAAGGGTCTGGCAAGTATATTCTCTATAATGACAAAGATTTTCTTAGCAGGCCAGCCCTAGGCTGCATGAAATTGCAAGAAGATAGTAACCCTTATGGCAGCCAGGAAAAAACCACTGCAGGCAACTTATGCAGGAAACTGAGCATGTACCTGGAGTGCGATTATGACCTGTACGTAAATAAGGGAAACAATATAGCTACGGTTCAAAACTATATAGCCGGCTTGTTTAACCAGGTGCAGGCTTTGTATAGGAACGAGAATATCGGTATAGAGCTTAAGTCTCTGTATGTATGGACTGTGCCGGATAAATACCAGGGATTGACTGACCTTCAGACACTTTTGAACTTTAAAGGTGACTGGAATAATCGTAATGATACTTTTGATGGTGATATAGCTCACTTTGTAAGCATGGATGCCGGAACTAATAACGGGATGGCTTATAAAGACCGGCTCTGCAACAGAGCAGAGGCTTATGGATATCATGATATATTAGGTTCATATCAGTCAGTTCCAACTTATTCTTTTGATGTATTATCAATATCGCACGAAATAGGGCATAGTATTGGTAGTGAGCACACACACTGGTGCGGCTGGAATACGGGAGCAGCTGGTGTTTGCGGCTCTATTGATAACTGTGATATGCAGGAACATGGAAGCAGTTGCAGCAGTTGTAGTACTCTTAACGATACAGCAACAGGTAGCTGGCAAGGTACCATCATGAGCTATTGCCATTTAGTATCTCGCGGAACTAATTTTTCTAACGGATTTGGTTCTTTACCGGGAAGCCTGATAAGAAACAAAATAAATTCGGCAGGTTGCCTGAAGTCTGTCATCAGTGCAACAGTAACAGTTGTGCCGATATGTAAAAAGGATGGAGCTGTACTAATTGACTTTGACACCAATTCTATAGGTCCTAATAATTTGAGTACACCGCCATATACGTTTTCATGGTCGAACGGTGCTGGTAGGCAAAGCATTACGAATCTTGCCATACCAGGTACCTATACTGTGGGGATATCCGATGCAAATGGATGTGCTGCCGGTTATTCTGGAGTATTGACAAGAAACACTGCCGATACCTGCGATCCCATAAGTGTAACCGTAGTGGAACAGCAAATTGCATACTTACATATCTACCCCAACCCCGCTACACAGAGTGCTACGCTGGCATTCTATGCGCAAAATAGCGGTAAGGCAGTGCTGAAAATGACTGACGTGACTGGTAAGGTGATAAACAACCGCAGCATTGAATATGCTTCAGGCCGCAATGCCATATCGGTAGACCTGCAGGATGTAGCGAAGGGCGTATATTTCGTGATGCTGGATGCGGAAGGTGAGAACAGCAAAGCTACTAAGCTGATAGTGCAATAACATAAACCTGATCTTATAAAGCCGCTCCTTAGGGGAGCGGCTTTATATCTATGCAAAGGATAAAAATAAACGGGTAGCAGGATTTATATATTTATTTGTGTTTTATATGAACCTGCCATGAGCGCCGAAAACAAATGAAAGCTTCTTTGAGATTTTGACATAGTTGTCGTACTTTTGCGCCCAGTTTATCATTTGATTTTCTATATTTTTTAATATATGTCGGGACAGCTTAAAGAGGTTCGCAACCGTATCAAGTCAGTAACATCTACCCAGCAGATAACCAAAGCCATGAAAATGGTGAGTGCTGCCAAGCTGCGCCGTGCGCAGGATGCGATATTGCAAATGCGCCCTTATGCGCAGAAACTGCAGGAAATGCTGAGTAACATCGCCAGCAGCGCATCGGCAGATATGGAAATGCCACTGGCTGAAGAGCGTGCTGCTGAACGTGTGCTGCTGATACCCATCACCAGCGACCGTGGCTTATGTGGTGCTTATAATTCAAACGTAATAAAAGCTACCCGCCAACTGATAGCTGATAAATACGCTGCTCAATTTGCCAAAGGAAACGTGACTGTACTGCCAATAGGCAAGAAAGGTTATGAGTTCTTTGTGCGCAATAACTTTAACGTAGTTCACGATTTCTGGACTATTTTCTCTAACCTGACATTTGATAACGTTCGCAATGCGGCGGTATATGCCCAGAAAGCATTTTTGAACAAAGAATATGACAGGGTAGAACTGGTGTACAGCCAGTTTAAAAATGCGGCTACACAACGCTTTGTAAACGAGCAATACCTGCCGATACCTAAAGTAGAAAACCAGGACAGCAATAAGAAGGCCGACTTTATCTACGAGCCATCTAAAGAAATACTCGTGCAGGAGTTGATGCCTAAGATACTGAACACACAGGTGTATAAAGCGGTACTGGATGCCAATGCGTCTGAACACGGCGCGCGTATGACGGCGATGGACAAAGCGAGCGAGAATGCGAACGAAATGCTGCGCTCACTGAAAATAAGCTACAACCGTGCGCGTCAGGCAGCGATCACGCAGGAAATTACCGAAATCGTCGGCGGAGCAGCCGCGTTAGAATAATAAAGAAAAGCAGAAGCGCCTATTCAGATGAACG
>DASWWE010000086.1:0-32785 GCA_036406055.1 Flavipsychrobacter sp.
GGCCGTATTGATGTGGCCGGCATTCTGCATGCTTAATACAACGCGCCCTGTCATGTCGTACACCATACCTGAAACAGGCAGGCTAAACTGCAGGTTAGTGCCGCGCTGAACAGGGTTTGGATATATCTTTATTGCAGGTGTATCTACTGAACTGATACCAGTATTGCTCAACGGCCAGGTGTATGGAGATTTTACATAACCTGCTATTTTATTGCTGCCTGCCAGTTTGTAAACATACATGGTAGATGCCAGGTTGGTAGGCAGAATGATGCCATTGGCAGGTACGCTGGTATTGCCAAAGTCATTGTCCTGGCCTATTACCAGGGTGCTATCGTTTACAATAGCCATATCTTCCGGCTTATCTAATGTAGGATCCCAGCCATTTGCCAACAGATCCAAGAATTCCCATTTTTTAATGGCTGTGATACCGATACCCGCAAGGCCGGTGGAATCGTAATACTGTTCGATGGTTTTACCGCCTACCCAATTGGTAGTGATAGGTGTAGCGCCCGATATATCGATACGGTATATTTTCTTCCTGTCGGTAGTGCCGCGAACGGCATGCTCTATCAGCAGAAACTCGTTGTTGTTGATAGCCACCATATCGCCGATCTTAATGTCTTTGAAGCGGATCTTATTGCTGCCCGTACCTATCGCCGAGTCGATGATATAAGCAAACTGGCGTGTAGTATTGGTAGCAGGGTCGATCTCTACCAGGCGCAGGATGCGGGTAGTGTCTCTTACGCTGGCCTTTGGAAATTCCATTGTGCTTTGAACAATGCCATACACTTTACCGTTAGGCGTAACTGCTACACCTTCAAAACCACGGTTGGGCGTGCGGTAGCGCAGCACGGTATCTATGCCTATTTGATTGGCTGCATTGCCAAATGGTGAATACCTGTTTATTACCTTACCGTTGGAATCGAGCTGCTGGATGGTTGTGCCATATTCCTCGCACACCCAAAAGGTATTGTTAGCGCCTATCTGGATGCCTTCAGGATCGATACCCCAGGCATCGGTACCTAGTGTTTTGGTATTGGGGCAGGTGTTAGAAGTATCGGACCATGCAATTTCACGGGCATTACCTGCACCATTGGGATTTGGCAGGCCGGTCATGCCCGTACCATCGGGGCGCTTGAATGTTTTGGTATACAGTATGCGTATGCTATCTGTTATTTTGATACGGTGAATTTTAGGAATATACGCAGGAAAAGGGAATATTTTTTCATCTCCCGAAGCACAGTTGGCGTTGCCGGCATCTATATTCGGGCCGCGGTCTGAAATGGTGAAGAACTCATTTTGTGTACCGGGGATGTAACAAAGGCCGGAGAAGCCTGACTCGCGGAAAGCCTGGCCCTGATAAGTACCGATAGGAGCAGAGCTACCATTGATATGTTTGCTCCAGGTTACCTGTGCATTGGCTGCACCCGCTGAAAGCGTAAAGATTGAAAGTAAGGTATAGATTTGTTTCATGATGCAAAGCACGCAGACACGTGTTGCGTAAATGTTATGTATAGGTTAGTTAATGGTTAACCAGGTATAATCATAATACCTGACTAAATAATGCCCATTTGCTGCATCAGCAAGGTAGCATTGCTGGATGTAGAACCACCGGTTTTTATGGTGTAATCGAAATGCAAACGGCCATCTATGATAGTGCTTTCAAAATGATAATTGATAATGGCGGGTGCATATTCAGCTTCCAGCCGGCAAAGGCCGGTATCATGGGTGGCTACTATACCAATGGTATTTACCCGAAGCAGCTTTTGGATGATGGCTATCGTGCCTTTCTGCTTATCATCTGAATTGGTGCCACGTAGCGGTTCATCTACCAATACCATATACGGAGTACCGCTTGCTGTTTCCTGCATGATGCGCTGCATACGGTTTAGTTCGGCCTTGAAGTAAGAAACATCCTCCTGCACCGAATCGGTAATGCGCATAGAGGTGAATAATTGCAGTAAAGGCATATTGGCTTGCTGCGCACATATGGGTAAGCCTGTATAAGACATGATGAGCGTGATACCCACCGTGCGGATATAGGTGCTTTTACCTGTCATGTTAGCACCTGTAAGCAAGTAGAGGCGTTGGGTGTCTGATAAATGAATATCATTTCCCACTACGCTATCACTGTGTAGCAAAGGATGCTTTAATGTTGTACCCTCAAATGATAAAGCATCATTGAAAGAAGGATAGATATTCTCAGGGTGATTGAAGGCATAGTTGGCCAGGCTGATAAAAGTGTCGGTTTCATCAACATGATCGACAGCGGTTATTAATAGATCTTTGTTAGCACGCTTCCATTTTTCCAGTTTCAGCACACAATAGATATCGAAAAGGAAAAAGGTATTCATGAGCGGCCCCACCATGCCATTGGCCCGGCTATCGAAAAGATGCACCAGCTTGCGGAACTGGGTGACAGCCGCCACGGAAGTATAGCTTACCTGCTGCATATTAGCTAGCGTAGGATGCTGAAAAGATTGTGTTGCGACGGCCGCTAATAACTGCTCATATTTATCTACCAGCTTTACACTGCGGCCAACCAGCAGGTGCGTTTCTTTCACCGGCTTGCTATAGATGATAAGCGTAACCCAATTGGCAACGATTACCAGCGTAAGTAATGGATGGAATGTTTGCTGAATGATAGATAGGATGATGAAGATGGCAGAAAGGACCGGTAATACAACTGAAACGACACGCAACAGTTTATTGCTAAACTTCTCCGGCATATGCAACCATGAAAGTATTTTATCGCGGTCGCCCTTGCCTTCTTCGTATAATGTGCCTGTTAACTTGAAGGTGTGAATGAACTGCGGCATGTTTGCCATTTCTTTAATGCAGGCTTGCCTTTCGGTAATGGTTTCGATAGGGGTGTATGGGTTTTTAAAAAGATGGACCAATAACTCTTTCCCCTTCAATGTAACACTGCGACATATTAGCTGGAAGAGGGAGCCCTTGCCGAATATATCCAGGTCGTACGTGTATGGATGCAGCGGGTCTACTTCTTCCTGAGCCGCATCAAAACTGCTGATGTTACCATCCAGCGCTGCAAGTTCTGCCTGTAATAATTGAACGCTTATGGCGCGGATACGTAGCTTTTCTTTCAGGGCATTGTGCCTGTTTACTATTATAAAAAACAAAGCAGTACAACCTAATACCAGTAACCACCATACATCAGTACCATTCTTAAAAGCGAAGTATAGCAGTGCGATAGCTGCTATGCCGGATAATAAACGTAAGGATGAAAACGTGCTGACCTGCTTTTGCAGGGCATCTATGATTTGGGTTTCTTTTTCAGCTTCGGTATGGTAGTATGCGTTTGGGGTCATTGGCGCAAAGGTAGTGTTATTGTTTGCTAAGAATTTATTCGCGAGGCATACTAAAGTGATGATAAGGCGCAGGCATATGGTGTAAAATAAAAATCAGCCCTCATAGTTAGCTACTACAATGGCTGATTTATTATTCTAAATGAACTTATGCTAAAACGCTATCGCTTACTGCTGCCATTTCCTTTACCGCTGCAACGATGGCTTCTGCATCGTAGCCGCATTCGCGGTGCAGCTCTTCGGGCTTGCCATGCTCTACTATACGGTCGGGGATGCCCAGCATCTTTACCTCAGGCGTATAATTGTTAGCAGCCATAAACTCCAGCACAGCGCTGCCGAAGCCACCTACTATAGTGCCATCTTCTACGGTTATTATTTTGCTGAATCTATTAGCTATTTCGTGCAGCATAGCTTCATCCAGTGGCTTGGCAAAGCGCATATCGTAATGCGCAGGGTTGAAGCCTTCTGTTTTCAGCATGTTGCAAGCCTTCACGGCAAAGTTGCCGGGGTGGCCTATGGTTAGTATGGCTACGTCCTCACCTTCTTTTATCACACGTCCTTTGCCTATTTCTATCTTTTCAAACGGGGTGCGCCATTCGGGCATCACACCTTGTCCGCGTGGGTAGCGGATGACGAAAGGCAGCTCGTTCTCTTCCAGCTGCGCGGTGTACATCAGGTTGCGCAGTTCGGCTTCATTCATGGGTGCGCTTACAATCATATTGGGTATGCAACGCATGAACGGAATATCGTAAGCGCCGTGGTGTGTAGGGCCATCATCGCCTACCAGACCTGCCCTGTCGAGGCAGAAGATAACCGGTAGTTTTTGAATAGCCACATCGTGCACCACCATATCGTAAGCACGCTGCATGAATGAACTGTAGATATTGCAGAACACGCGCATACCTCGCGTAGCCAGGCCGGCACTGAGGGTAACGGCGTGCTGCTCGGCAATGCCTACGTCAAAGGCACGATCGGGCATGGCTTCCATCATGTATTTGAGGGAGCAGCCGGAAGGCATAGCAGGGGTAATGCCCATGATAGCCGGGTTTTTCTCTGCCAGTTCTATTATCGTATGTCCGAACACATCCTGGTATTTAGGTGGTTCGGGGATGGTAATTACTTTCTTGTTTATTTTACCTGTTATCTTATCGAAAGTACCGGGGGCGTGCCACAGGGTCTGGTCTTTTTCAGCCAGGTCATAGCCTTTACCCTTCACGGTTTTGATGTGCAGCAGTTTAGGGCCAGGTATATCGCGAAGGCCTTCCAGTGTTTCGGTCAGCTTCAGCACATTATGGCCGTCTATAGGGCCAAAATAACGCAGCCCCAGTGCTTCAAACAGGTTGCTTGATTTAGACAGTACACCTTTCAGCCCTGCTTCCACTTTAGATGCCAGTTCTTGCTGAAAGCCACCATAAGGCAGTTTGCCCAGCAGTTTCCATACATCATCGCGCAGCTTATTGTAGGTATGAGAAGTGGTAATGTCTGTAAGATATTCCTTCAATGCGCCCACATTCGGGTCAATTGACATGTTATTGTCGTTGAGGATGATGAGTACATTGCTATTGCTAACGCCCGCATGGTTCAGCGCCTCGAAAGGCAGGCCGGCCGTCATGGCACCATCGCCAATGATGGCCACGTGCTGGCGATTGGTTTCGCCTTTGTATTTAGAAGCAATGGCCATACCCAATGCCGCAGATATCGAAGTAGAAGAGTGGCCTACGCCAAAAGTATCATATTCGCTTTCGCTGCGCTTGGGGAAACCACTGATGCCACCATATTTACGATTGGTATGAAACACCTTGCGGCGGCCGGTAAGTATCTTATGGCCGTAGGCCTGGTGGCCTACATCCCATACCAGCTGGTCGTCAGGGGTATTCATAACATAGTGCAGCGCAACGGTAAGCTCCACCACGCCAAGGCTGGCGCCAAAGTGGCCGCCGTGAACACTCACGCAGTCGATAATGAACTGTCGCAGCTCGGTGCATACCTGTTGCAAGTCGGCTTTAGAAAGCTTCCTCAGGTCGGCCGGTATATCAATATTACGGAGTAACGGGCCTGCTGCTATTTCTTCCATGCACTAAAATCGGGATTATGAAACGTCAAAAATAATTAAAAAAGCTGTGATGTAAGGATTTATTATAACATTATAAATACGATAAGAGTTCAAAAAGGTTTCACCGATTTATAAGGTTAACAGAAGGAATGCAATTATTGCGCCAATACTATAATACCTTTGAACAGAATTTCTTAAAAAAATGTTTAACCGTTACTGGAGGGAATACCCGTGGTTTCTGCAGCTGGTGCTTTTCGGGTTGATGACCTTCGTATTTATCTCTTTCTTTTTTGCATTTGCTTATTATACCGTGCCCATGATAACGGATAGCAGTATTACCGAAGCATTGAATGTAAGCAAACAGAGCAGCCCGCAAAAATTATCGGTTTTCATATGGCTGCAAGGGGTGTCATCTATATTCTCTTTCATATTGCCGGCGATACTGTTTGCCAACCAAACGCATCCTGACAAAGCGGAATACCTGGGCCTGAAAAAGCTGCAACGACCTGTGCAGCTACTGTGGAGCATACTGCTGATGCTGGGAGCGTACCCCATTTTTATAGAAATAGCTGCCCTGCTGAAAGAGATGAAAGCGCTGGGGGATAATACCCAGGGGGCTAAACAAATAGAGGAAGCTACCGAGGCTATACTGAATATGAATGGTACCGGCGAACTGCTGCGTGCCTTATTGGTAATGGCGGTGATACCTGCACTGGGTGAGGAATTATTCTTCAGAGGGGTGCTGATGCGATTGCTGCACCTGCAAAGCAAAAGGATAGGACTGGCTGTCATTGTAACCGCAGCTATGTTTGCGGCAATACATGGTACACCTTATAATTTCCTGTCGATATTTCTTGCCGGCATCTTCCTGTGTATCATATATATACAAACGGGATCGCTATGGTGTAGCATTGCAGCGCACTGTGTTTATAACGGCAGCCAGGTAATCTGGGCCTATATGGCTAATAAAGATGCAGCCATGAAAGCCCTGAGCGATGCCAACCATTTACCGATAGTTGTAATACTGGCAGGTACGGCTGTATTTGCCTTGTCGGCCTATATGCTGTGGAAAAATCGTACACCGTTGCCTGCAGACTGGTCGGATAATTTCAGGAATGAAGAACCGGAAGTAAGCAACAGCGAAAGCATATAATTATCTTTACCGGCTAAACATTTCCCGGCATATGGCATTACATTGGCCTACTTTCTTTACCCGACTTGGCAGCGCAGTGGTTTTTTGTGCTATAATGATTGTGGGTTTGCTATGGAATGAGTGGACATTTGTTGCATTAGTAAGCCTGATACAAGTACTTTGCATACGTGAGTACTTCCGATTGATGAAGAAGGTGTACGCACAGTATTATTGGCCTATGTGGCTGCAGTTTGCCATGCAGCTGGGATGTCTTGCCAATTTATTATACGCATCTGCTCTTTTTTACGAATACAATGTAATATTCCAGATATTCACAGTGCTTCCTTCACTGGTCTTTACAGCTGCATTACTATCTGTTCAAAAAGCAAGATATGCTGCAGGCTATGCGTTGGCAGGTTATTTTTATATATGCCTACCTATGCTGCTGCTTACAGAGCTGTACATGTGGGACGATTTGCTTCCGTTGATGATTATATTAATGATATGGTGCAATGATACACTGGCTTACCTGGTAGGTTCATTTATCGGCAAAACGCCGTTCAGTAAAATATCACCCAAAAAGACTTGGGAAGGAACCGGAGGTGGCGTTGTACTTACGCTTGTGAGCGTAGGGATCTGGGCCTATTTTAAAGAAACTAATTACAGCATAGGTGTGTGGGTAGGGCTGGCACTTGTAGTAGCTGTAATGGGTACACTGGGAGATTTATTAGAATCGAAACTGAAACGTATGGCAGATGTAAAAGATTCTGGCGCCATGATGCCGGGTCATGGAGGTGCGCTGGATAGGTTCGACTCGCTGCTAATAGCCACACCATTTGCATTTGTTTATGCGTATGTATTTATGTTTTAGTTGCATCAAGCACTATACTTCTTACCTTTGTGGCACATTTTATAAAAGCATGTCAATACACCGAGAGGGATACCGATATATCATTATTGCATCTGTTTTATGGGCCATCATCTGGTGGGTAAGCTATACGTTTTTACTGCCCGACCTATCCTGGCTTTTCTGGCTGATACAGGTGCCTTGCTTCCTGCTGTGGTTCTGGGTTATCTGGTTCTTCCGCATACCGGCACGCGACTATACTTATAATGACAGTAAATACGTAGCCCCTGCCGATGGCAAAGTGGTGGTAATAGAAGAAACTTTTGAGCCCGAATACTTCAAGGATAAGCGCCTGCAGGTATCCATTTTCATGTCGCCCCTGAATGTACACGTGAACCGTACACCCATTACAGGCATTATCAAATACATGAAATACCACCCCGGTAAATACCTGGTGGCATGGCACCCTAAATCATCTACCGAAAACGAACGCACCACGGTAGTGGTAGGTAATAACCGTACAGAAATATTGATGCGCCAGATAGCCGGAGCGCTGGCCCGCCGTATATGCTACTATGTAAAAGAAAACCAGCCGATGAAACAGAATGAGGAATTCGGGTTCATCCGTTTCGGGTCGAGAGTGGATATTTATTTCCCACTGGGAACGAAGATAGATGTGAAAATAGGTGATGTGGTACAGGGTGGTATCACCGTATTAGGCAGCATCAGCTAAAATGTTAAAATCTGCCTGAAAAGCGGCGATATTTGATAATTCTATATCTTTACCCTTCAATAATTGAAATTTTTTAAAACATCTGATATGAAAAAACTTACTTTATTACTGGGTGCCCTCGTGATAGCAGGTGCTTCTTTTGCATGCGATGGTAAAGGTAAAGGCGATAAAGCTTGCTGCAAGAAAGAAGAAAAGAAAGAGTGCTGCAAGAAAGGCGAAAAGAAATCTTGCCACAAAGAAGAAACAGCTAAGAAAGAAGAGTCTGCTAAAAACAAGACTACCACTGCAGAAAAGAAATCATAATCCTAACGGGTTAGATATACTGAAAATGCCTTCCGTAACGGAGGGCATTTTTATTTTAGGCAGATGCAACAGAACTTTGCAGCCATGGCATATCATAAGATAACCGAAGCCGACCTGAACTTTTTTAAATCGATAGACGGGATAGCAGGTGTATTTACAGATGAAGAGGCACTGCACAATAGTGCCAGCGACCAGACCGAAGACCTGCATTACCTGCCTGAAGTAGTGATACAGCCGCAAACGGTAAGCGGGGTAAGCAGCATCATGAAATACTGTAACGAGCACCATATACCCGTAACCCCGCGTGGTGCCGGTACGGGGCTTAGCGGCGGTGCGCTGGCAGTGCATGGTGGTGTGGTGCTGGACATGAAACGCTTTGATAAGATATTGCATATAGATAAACGCAACCTGCAGGTGATAACAGAACCGGGTGTGATAACCCAAGTGCTGCAGGAAGCAGTGAAAGCGGAAGGCTTGTTTTATCCGCCCGACCCTGCCAGCAAGGGGTCTTGTTTTATAGGCGGCAATGTATCTGAAAACTCAGGTGGCCCCAGGGCGGTGAAGTATGGTGTGGTGAAAGATTATGTGCTGAACCTGGAAGTGGTATTGCCTAATGGTGAAGTGATATGGACAGGAGCAAATGTGCTGAAAAATGCGACAGGCTATAACCTGACACAACTGATAGTAGGCAGCGAGGGCACACTCGGTATCATCACCAAGATAGTGCTGAAACTGGTGCCTGCCGTGCAACATGACCTGCTGATGCTGGTGCCCTTCCGTTCAGCCATACAGGCATGTGAGGCGGTAAATGCGATATTTATGGCGGGCTATACACCATCGGCGCTGGAGTTTATGGAGCGCGATGCACTGGAATGGTCGATGCGGTACACGAAGGCAGAAGGGATAGCCCTGCCTGATGATATACAGGCACACCTGCTGATAGAAGTGGACGGCAACAATATAGACGAACTATATAAAGACATGGAAGCTATATCGGGCATCGTACAGCAGTTTGACACAGATGATATCCTCTTTGCCGACACCCATGAGCAGAAACAGATGCTATGGGCATTGCGGCGCAAGGTGGGCGAGGCTGTAAAGAGTAATTCGATATATAAAGAAGAAGATACCGTAGTGCCGCGGGCAGAGTTGCCGGAGCTACTGAGCATCATAAAAAGAATAGGTAAAGAATACGGTTTTCAGTCGGTATGCTATGGGCATGCGGGTGATGGCAACTTGCATGTAAATATTGTGAAAACAGACATGAGCGATGATGACTGGAACCATAAGTTACCGCTGGGTATACGCGAGCTATTTAAAGAAGTGATGCGGCTGGGTGGTACTATATCGGGTGAGCATGGTATAGGGCTGGTGCAGAAAGGCTATATGGATATAGCCTTTGGCAAGGTGCAATTGCAACTGATGAAAGACATTAAAAACATCTTCGACCCGAATCATATATTGAATCCCGGTAAGATATTTGCCGATTGATCTTTAAGACAATTTTATACCGTAAGGCTTCACAATTGACAATATAAAGGCTGACAAACCGTTTTAAACCTTAACTTCGTACACTACAGTTTACCAGACATGAGATATATAGCATTTGTAATACTGGTATGCCTGGGCATGCAGGCATCGGCACAGGAAGTATATAGCAGCAGCGGGCGCCCGGTAGATGAGAATAATAAGACAAGGGTAAAAAAAGATAAAGGCTTTGATGCCAGTAATATCATATTTGGTGGTGGTTTTGGTTTTGGTTTTGGTACGGTAACAAATGTAAATGTAGCCCCTATAGTAGGCTACCGTTTTTCAGATAATTTTTCTGCCGGCATCGGTGTAGGTTACCAATATTTCAGGGTAAAAGACTACTGGTTGGTATACGACCCGGCTATTGGCAACCAGGTGCGTAAGCCTTTTAGCTCCAATTCCTATTCGCCAAGTGTATGGATGCGTTATGTGCTGTGGAACAACATTTTTGCACATGTTGAGTATGAACACAACTTCATGTCGTATAGGCAATACTATAATGATACGATAGCACCCGGTAATATCCTGTCGCAGAATGTAAAGTACAATGCGCCTTCGCTGTTGGTGGGTGGCGGCCTTCGCCAACCCGTATCAGAAAGGGTGAGCCTGATAGTAATGGGCCTTTATGATGTGATACAGGATAAGTACAGCCCGTATCGTGGTACGATAGCTATCCGTTTTGGTATCGTGGCGGGTTTCTAATGATTATCTGATTCCTTTTTGATCTGTTCGCCCATTTTTGCTTCCAGCTGGGCATTGCGGTATTTATCCCGTTTGCTGTAATGGTATACCTTACTGCCAAGGTAGGGTAGTGTTTCATTATTTACAGTAAAAGGACGATAGCAAAAGCTACGCACTACGGCAGCTATTTTATTATCGATTTCAGTGGCAATATCTTCCGGCATTTCAATGCGAGTTCTGTTCTGGTGCATCCGCTCCATGGGTTTGTAGCGGGTAAAGCCGTTAGTTTCGTAGTAGGCAATGTAGCCTTTTTCGTCTACCACCATGTTTTTTAGCATGTATTCGTAATCGCCAATCGGTAATTTGTCCAGCAATGGCTTGATTGCGGCTTCAATGGTCTTATTAAAACGCGTGTCATCCTCCGTCCAAAGGTTTACATCACGGAATGTATATTGGACTTTTGACTCGTCTTTGTAACTGAATATCTTTCTTCCGTTCAGCAGATAGGGTATGGGCTTTTCTGTAGTTACTTGTTGGAGTTTACCCTGAATGTTCAGCTTGCGTTCCTTTGGGTTATTCATGGTTATTTCATCTCCCTTAGGGGTGAGGATAACCTTATTGCTTTGAGCAGATGCTATCAGCGGTAAACATAATAATGGGATGAGCATATGTCTTTTCATAACGGGCTGATAATTGATTCATGAATATAACTAAAAATCAACATTTGGCAGTATGCCGCTACCCCTGATATTTTCCCTATTTTCACGCCCATGAGTTCGGCTATATTGCTTTCTATTGTGCTTGCCTATTTTGCATTGTTGCTGGGTATTGCATTCTATACATCACGCCATTCCAATAACGAATCGTTTTTCATAGGCAACCGCAACAGTAAATGGTGGGTGGTTGCCTTTGGTATGATAGGTACCTCCCTATCGGGCATGACATTCATATCGGTACCGGGCACGGTAGGTACCGCAGGGTTTGATTATTTCCAGGTAGTAATAGGCTATTGGCTGGGCTACTTTGCTGTGGCATTTATACTGCTGCCTATTTATTATAAAATGCAGCTCACCTCCATCTATACCTACCTGGAAAGACGGCTGGGCATGACATCTTATAAAACAGGTGCATTGTTTTTTATCCTGTCGCGCACACTGGGCGCTACATTGCGGCTATACCTGGTAATAAAAGTGCTGGAGAAATTTGTGCTGGAGGACATGGGTATATCGTTTGAAGTAACAGCCATAGTGATACTGGCCCTGATACTGCTGTATACCTATCGTGGTGGTGTAAAGACCATCGTATGGACCGATACGTTGCAAACAACCTTTATGATACTGGCATTGCTGGTGTGTGTGGTATACATCATGCATACATTGGGGCTGGATTTGGGCGGCACATGGGCGGCTATGCAGGAAAAAGGCTATACGCAAATGATACGTACCGACCCGATGGCCGGCAACTTCTTTCTGAAACAAGTATTGGGTGGTGCCTTCATCACCATAGCCATGACGGGGCTGGACCAGGAAATGATGCAGAAAAACATCAGCGTAAGCAACCTGAAGGATTCCAAGAAGAACATGATCACCTTTTGCTTCACATTGCTGGCAGCCAATTTCATCTTCCTGCTGTTAGGTGGCTTACTGCATTTGTATGCTAATGCAAAAGGCATTACCGCCATGGGTGATGACCTGTTCCCTACCATTGCAGTTAAAAGCGGGTTGCCGTTTTTCATTACTGTTTGCTTCCTGATAGGGTTGGTATCGGCACTCTTCCCCAGTGCAGATGGTGCGCTTACCGCACTTACTTCATCCTTCTGTATAGATATACTGGGTATTAAAAGAAGAGAAGATTGGGACGAGAAGAAAAAGGCGCGCATGCGCCTGATGGTGCACAATGCATTTGCACTGATATTCCTTGCCTGTGTTTTCTTCTTTCGCGAAGTAGATAACGGCTCATTGATACAAACGCTGCTAGTGGTAGCGGGCTATACCTACGGACCGCTGTTAGCATTGTTTGTGTTCGGCATATTTACCAAACGGGAAGTGAATAGTAACAGCGTGCCTATCATGTGTATAGCAGCACCTATACTTTGTTATATATTAAAACAGCACGACAAAGAATGGCTGGGCGGCTACACAATAGGTACGGAACTGCTCATCATTAACGCCGCTTTGACCTTTTTGCTGTTATTTTTGTTCTCCAAGAAAGAAAGTCAGCCCAGGTTGACGGGATTGTAATATGAAAGATAAACTCACGAATATAAAGCTGCGTGACTGGACCGAAACCCGCGCACACAGCAGCTGGCAGGTTTTTAAAATAATGGCTGAATTTGTGCAGGGGTTTGAAACACTTGCTAAAATAGGTCCTTGTATATCCATTTTTGGCTCAGCACGTACGAAGGTTGACCATAAATATTATCAGCTAACCGTAGAAGTAGCCAAACGCCTGGCAGAAGAAGGTTTTGGTATCATTACAGGTGGCGGCCCGGGTATTATGGAAGCAGGTAATAAAGGTGCTAACATGGCCGGTGGCCGTTCTGTAGGTTTGAACATTGCGCTGCCTTTTGAGCAGAATGGCAATCCATTTATAGACAGGGATAATGCACTTTTCTTTGATTACTTTTTTGTACGCAAAGTGATGTTTGCCAAATATTCGCAGGGCTTCATTATGATGCCCGGCGGATGGGGCACGATGGATGAGTTTTTTGAAATAGCTACGCTGATACAAACACGGAAATTTACCCAGACTCCTATGATATGCATGGGCTCTAAATACTGGAATGGCCTGTTTGACTGGATGCGCGAAGTGATGCTGGAAGAGGAAGGCAACATCAGCCCCGGCGACCTGGAAATGATACGCGTTTTTGATGAACCGGATGAAGTAGTAAACTACCTGCATGAATTTTATTCTCACAACAAGCTGCAACCCAACTTCTAATGACAAAGCTACTGATACCCCAGACAATAAACGATTACGCAGAAGACTTTACAACCCCTGAAAATGAGCTCCTTGCAGCGCTAAATAGGGAAACGCATCTGAAAATAGAATTGCCTGTCATGTTATCGGGGCATTTGCAGGGCAGCATATTGCAAATGCTGAGCCATATGCTGAAACCGCGCCGCATACTGGAAGTAGGCACCTATACCGGCTATTCGGCCATATGCCTGGCGCAGGGATTGACTGAAGACGGGCATTTGCATACAATTGACATAAATGAAGAGCTGCAAGACATGTGTTTTCGTTATTTTTGCAGCGCGGGATTAGAGAAGAAAATAACCCAACATATAGGCAAAGCCGGCGATATCATCCCGGCGATAGATGAGAAGTTTGACCTGGTGTTCATAGATGCCGATAAACAAAACTATCACCTGTATTACGACCTGGTATTTGATAAAGTACCCATAGGCGGTTTTATACTGGCCGATAATGTACTGTATGACGGGGAAGTAATACTGCCAGAAGACCAGCAAAGCAAAAATGGCAAAGCCATCCATGCCTTCAATCAGAAAGTAAGGGATGATGCAAGAGTGGAACACGTGCTGCTGCCGGTGCGCGATGGCATAACGATAATGAGAAAAATAGCAAACTGATAAAGTAAATAGCATATGAAAAAAGTGATAGCGGGCTGCCTGTTTATAGTATCAGCAATGACGGTACATGCGCAAACCAATGCCACGTATGAGCTGCGCGTAAGGAACTATATAGAACAATATAAAGGACTGGCGTGCGCGGAACAGCAGCGCTGCGGTATACCGGCTGCCATAACACTGGCACAAGGCATACATGAAACCAGCGCCGGTAACAGCGAACTGGCAACACTGGCCAATAATCACTTTGGCATAAAATGCAAAAAAGAATGGCAGGGCGAAACATTTGCACATACAGATGATGCGCCGAATGAATGTTTCAGAAAGTACCCAAGTTCTGACCATTCCTATAAAGACCACTCTGACTATCTGCTGAAAAGCCCGCGTTATGCAGAGCTTTTTAAGCTATCGACCACAGACTATGCGGGTTGGGCTATGGGCCTGAAGCGCTGCGGTTATGCTACCAACCCACGCTACGCACAGGTGCTGATAAAGCTGATAGAAGACTATCGCCTGCAAGAATATACGTATGCTGCGATGGAAAATAAAGAAGACTTTGGTGCCAAATATGCAGCAAATGTCAGTGTAGCGCCAAAAGCAGAAGTTAACGGGAGCAGGTATGCTACAAAAGATGAAATAGTACCTGAAAATGATGCACCGGAGATGGCTTCTATGCCTGCGACTGCTGCAGCTGCTACCGCTGTGCCTGCAACTGCTGTGGCTGCATCGCCTAAAATCGTTACGCCATTTACCCCAAAAGCTGACAATGGCAATAAGGCTGCAGCACCTGCCTACGGACAAATAGTAAAGGTGAATGGCCTGAAAGCCATTTATGCACGCAAGAGGTATACACCATTGGAATATGCCTACAAGGCAGATATACGCTATGCAAAGCTGCTGGCTATAAATGAAATAGACGAGCGCCCGTTGCCACATGATATGTACCTGTACCTTGAAAAAAAATCGACGACGGGTGTGCGCCCTACACACGTAGTGAAACCGGGCGAAACACTGTTTGCCATTTCGCAGATAGAAGGTGTGCAGATGAAATCGCTGATGGAAATGAACCTGTTGCAAGGCGGTGAAGAACCAGTGCCGGGTTCTGTATTACAGTTGCAAAAAGTAACATCTGAAAAGCCGGTAGTAAGTACTAAGAAGGCAAATTCAACTAATATAGCCGTCAACAATACACCGGCTGTAACTCCTCCAGCGGCATCAACACCGGCTATTGCGGGCACACCTGCAGCAAATGCCCCCGCCAGGCAAGCAGCTAATAAGAATATAAAAGTTACCAACGACTACCAGGAACCTGCTACCACTATAGACAATGTGCCTGTAACTGTAGAGTTGACAGCAGAGGAAGTAACACCTGCCGTAGTAAATGAACCGATAGCAGAACAGCAAGCGCCTGCTATTATAGACCCGACAAAGGAAGAAGAAAGCAGCATTGTAAAGACTGCTGATATAAAAGAAAAAGTAGCAGAAACCCCTGTAGTGACTACCCAGGCACCTGCAGCTAAGAAAGAAGCGGTAGCGGAAACGCTGACCTTTAGCGCGCCTATGCAAAGCACTACATCGGTAATGGCATCTATGCCGCAAGTGAGCAATGCAGAAACAAAACCTGTGGAAGTAAGGGAAAGTAAGCCGGTAGCTATAACAAAACAAGAAGAGGAAGAGCCTACAGACGAGCTGGACAAATTGAAAAAGCAATTTGACAGGGTAGTATATAAAAAGCAAAACAACATAAGTACTGCCAATGCTGCGCCTGTTGAAGAAACGAGGCCTGTAGTAACCGCATCTGCACCGACTACACCCGTGGCCGTACAGGCAAATAGTGCTGAGAGTGAAAAATTTTATACGGTAAAGAAAGGTGATACCGGTTTTAGCATAGCCAAGCGCAATGGTATTACGGTGAAGCAACTGACGGAATGGAACAACCTGAACTTCGGTGCTATAAAAGAAGGGCAGAAATTGCGTGTAAAACAATAGCATATGGCCATAGTGCAAGTGCATGACAAGCAGTTTGAAACGTATATCGGCAGCGAGGCTATACAGCAACGTGTGGCCGCACTGGGGAAGCAGATAAGTGCTGATTATGAAGGCAAGAACCCGCTGCTGATAGGTATCCTTAATGGTTCATTTGTATTTGCTGCCGACCTGTTTCGCAATATCAGCACTGAGGCGGAAATATCATTTATAAAGCTGGCATCTTACAAGGGTACATCATCTACAGGCAATGTCATTACTGCCATAGGTATGGAAGAATCTGTAACCGACAGGCACGTGATTATAGTAGAAGACATAGTAGATACCGGTAAAACGCTACATGCTTTTCTGCCTGACATGATACAAAGGCAGCCGGCATCGCTTAGCATTGCCTGTTTCCTGAGCAAGCCGGAAGCATTGCAATATGACATCAGCCCAAAGTATGTAGGCTTTGAGATACCTAATAATTTTGTAGTAGGCTATGGGCTGGATTATGATGGCCTTGGGCGCAACCTGCCCGACTTGTATACTTTAGTAAACGACTAATAGAATACTGATGCCGGTGCGTTTTCTTTAAGCAGCCCTGCTTCTTTCGCTTTTGTAAAAAGTGTGTTGATAGCATGACGCCCTTCTAAGCCAAGGTCGGTGGTATAATCATTTACATATAGTTCAATATGCTGGCGCATTACACTCTCTTCCATCTCTTGTGCATTCTCGGTAATGAAGGGCGTTAGTGCAGGATAGTGTTTCCAGGCATAGGCGAGGCTGTCCTTGATAATGCCATCTATAGTAGCTGCCAGCTCTTTATCGAAACTGCGACGCACCACTATACCCCCAAGCGGTATAGCGGCATTCATTTCCTGTTCCCACCAGTCGCCCAGGTCTATAAGTTTAACCAATCCTTTTTGCTGGTAAGTAAAACGGCTTTCGTGTATGATGAGCCCTGCATCAAATTGGCCATCCAGCACAGCAGCTTCTATTTCGCTGAAAAGCACTTCGGTTTTGTTTTTAGCAGCAGGCAATGCTAAGGATAATAACAGGTTGGCAGTGGTGTTAATGCCCGGGATAGCTATGCGCAATTCTTTCGCCGTACTTAAATCTATCGGTTGTTTAGCAATGAGCAATGGCCCCACGCCTTTGCCCAGTGCACTACCGCTGTGTAGCAGCGCATATGCATCCACCGTATGAAGAAAGGCATTATAGCTAAGTTTGGTAACATCCAGTTTCCCTTCAGCAGCCCAGTTGTTCAGTGTTTCCACGTCTTCCATCACATAATCAAACTTCAGTCCCCTTGTATCCACCTTGCCGTTTATCATCGCATCGAAAATGAAAGTGTCATTTGGGCAAGGGCTAAATCCGAGTGTTAAAACCATGCAACAAAATTAGGTAATTCAGGCATGGTAGCCGTATTGCTATATGATAGCAAGGCATAGGTATAATTTATCTGTACGAAAGCATAGGGGTAAAAGCATGGAGGTGCGTTATTATGATGAAGCAAAATGTAAATGTTATGAAAGGATTGTTTCTATTGGCAATTACCTTATGTATGAATGGTAGCATGTATGCAGGGTTTAAAATAGCAACCGGGGAACCACTGCGCAGCCAGCAGCAAGATTTGGCAGTGAAAGGGCGTATGGGTATTATGATAAAACAGAAGCTGAGCTTTGGTGATTATCGTACGACCATGGTGAAACGTTCTGCCATACGTAAATGGACGGGTATAGACGGTTTTCCGGGTATGATATGGACCGAGCATATGCAAGGCAGGCAGTCTATACACTTTAGACTAACGAACGGAGATGATACCAGTGATGTAATGGCCGTAAGTCGTGTACAGGCAAGGGACCTGCTGATAGGCACGGCAGAAGGCACCAGGCGGCTACCGGGCTCATTAGTGGCACTGTTTAAAAGCACGGAAATAGCGCAGAATAACTATTCGGTATCGATAGTAAACAAGAGGGGGGAAGAACCGTGGGAACTGTTTCTAGATAATTCGGAAGCGCAATTGAGGCGCAAACAACCGGCGGGTTTTGTAAGGCGTGGTGATGATTATTATACTATAGAGCCAGTATGGCATGTGGTAAAAAAGAATGGCAAAGTAGCTGAGATGCCTTTTGGGAGTGCGGGCTTTGAAATAAAGGACAAGGATATGAATGTAATGGCTGCAGTATCGATGATAGATAACGGCGAAGTGTATATAGGGCCGGGCACAGAAGCAGAAAAGCTGCTGTTTGCCAATGTATGTGCGGCGCTGCTGCTGCAGGAGAATATTAACGAATAGGAAATGATGACTACAGAAAGGACTAAAGAAGGTTTAGGTTGGTTGTAAAATGGAAAAACCGCAAACATTGTTTGCGGTTTTATCTTTTGGTCGGGAAGACAAGATTCGAACTTGCGACCCCTTGAACCCCATCCAAGTGCGCTACCGGGCTGCGCTACTTCCCGAACCTATAAAACGAAGTTGCCCTCGTTTGGGGAGTGCGAAGATAAGGTAATTTTCAAATTTTCGGGAACCTTGATGCAGGATAATAAAAACGGCATCCGTAGATGCCGCTAAGAGGTGTGTGTAATTTATAATTGTATGTAATGTGACTTATAAGACGTATCCCTGGCTATAATAGTTGGGGTGTAAAAGATAAAAGGGCTGCCGTACGGCAGCCCTTCAAAATGTCTTTCCGGACAGATCAATATAAATCGGCTGTGATCAGCTTCAAAAACTCTGAACGGGTTTCATTTTTTTCGAACTGGCCGCTGAAGGCAGATGTAGTGGTAACGCTGTTTTGCTTTTGCACCCCACGCATCATCATACACAGGTGTTTGGCTTCTATTACTACGGCCACGCCCAGCGGGTTTAGTGTTTCCTGTATAACATCCAGTATCTGGTGCGTCATACGTTCCTGCACCTGCAGGCGGCGGGCAAAACAATCTACCACACGTGCCAGCTTACTAAGGCCGGTAATGGTACCGTTGGGTATATATGCTATGTGCGCCTTGCCGAAGAAGGGCAGCATATGGTGTTCGCACATAGAGTAGAGCTCTATATCCTTTACAATCACCATTTCGCTGTACGACTCATGAAACTTGGCTGAATTGAGGATCTCGTGTGCATCCATGTTGTAACCATGTGTAAGGTATTGCATGGCTTTGGCTATGCGTTCAGGCGTTTTTTGTAAGCCTTCGCGTTGCACATCTTCGCCCAGCAGTTCTATAGAAGAGCGGTAGTGCTCCATCAGCCTGTTTGTTACATCCTCGTTGTAATGCTCTGTTTTATTATAAGACACAATAAAAGATTCAGATTGGTGAGCTAATAAGACAAATAAAAGCAGCTATTGTTTAGCCGAAGTATTCCACATATATACGTGGTGTTTCGTACAGCTTTACGCAATGCAACTGCGCACCGTTCTTTTCAACATGAGGGTACAATTCATTCCATATAGCGATAGCAAAGTTTTCGGCACTGGTAAGTTTACCTTTCATAAAGTCGACATCCATATTCAGGTTGCGGTGATCTACACGTTCTACTATCACATCTTTTATCAGGTCGCCCAGTGTTTTGGCATTAAATATGAAACCTGTATCGGGATGGGGGTCACCCTTTATGGTAAGGTGCAATTCGTAATTGTGGCCATGCCAGTTGGCATTTGAACATTTGCCAAACACCTCGCGGTTCTGTTCCTCACTCCATTGTTCGTTATATAGCCTGTGGGCAGCATTAAAATGCTCAACCCGCGTCAGATAAACCATTTTAGATAGTATTATCCTGCAAAATTAGCTTTACAATATGGTTTGGACAAAAATGTGGTTATTTGTAGCATGAAAATATTGCTGATAGCGGCTACAGCAGCTGAAATACAACCATTTCGCGAATATCTGCATGCAGATAAAAAGCTGATAGCCCCCGATACTTATATGCTAAACAGCAGCACTATAGAAATACAGGTAACCGGGATAGGCCCCGTAGCCACAGCCTATAACCTGGGCAGGTTACTTACCAGCCATAAATATGACCTGGTGATACAGGCCGGAGTAGGAGGCAGCTTTGATCGCAGTATACCATTGGGCGATGTAGTGATAGTAAATAACGATTGCTTTGCCGATATGGGGGCTGAAGACCATGACAATTACCTCGATATTTTTGAAATGGGGCTCATAAGTAAAGATGAAGCGCCATTCAGCAATGGCTGCTTGCCAGCCCTGGAAATGTCTTGGGATCTATTCAGAAATATGAAGGCTGTAAAGGGCATAACCGTAAGTATGGTAAGCGGTAATAGCCATACAATACAACGGCTGGCCGCTACATATGGCCCAGTAACAGAAAGCATGGAAGGGGCAGCGATGCACTACGCCTGCCGTATTGCGGGAGTGCCTTTTGTGCAGGTCAGGGCTGTATCGAACTATGTAGAACCGAGGGATAAAAGCAAATGGCAGATGGGTAAGGCAATAAAAGCGCTGAATGAAACTTTGCAAAGCCTTGTAAATAAATTATAAAAATTATATTTTTGTTTAATGTTTATAAGCTGTGGAGGGCTTAATTCTTTATAGCTATTTAATTTGGATACTTGTATTAGTTATATATATTTGCTCCCATTCAATTACTAATAAACTAAAAATTATAGAACTGTGGCGTACGAGAACAAAAACTTTGGCGACAATCGTAATAATGAGAGCCTGTTTAGCAAACGCATAAAAGCTGGTAAAAGAAGGACTTATTTTTTTGATGTTCGTTCTACTCGTGGTAATGATTACTTCATAACTATTACCGAAAGTAAAAAGCGTTTTGATGATAATGGATATGACAGGCACAAAATGTTCCTGTACAAAGAAGACTTCAACAAGTTTTTGAATGCACTGACAGAAACGGTAAACTACGTGAAAACAGACCTGATGCCTGATTTCGATTTCGATGCGTATAACCACGACCAGGAAAACGAAGAAGGTGTTGTAACATCTGAAGTAGTTGCTGAGGCAGAAGATAACAGTAGTGTTGACGATTGGAAAATCTAATCTTTCAACAGGATTTTATATAACCGGGGTAGCTGTCTATCCCGGTTTTTTTATGCTTATCAATGTAAGGTTGCCATAAAGAAATGCGGTCTGAATGAGGTTTAGAGCCTATCCTGAAAAAATAGTTTAAAAACTATAGCTAAACCGGAAATTTGATTAATTTAACGCTTGCTTTATACTTATCTTTTTAAAATATTGAAATTTAGAAATACCACAGTAAAATCTGCCGTATGAAAAAAATGCTATTCGTCTTGTTATTATTAGGTATCAAAGCTGAGGCACAGGAGCTGGAAATTGGTGTTGGCGGGGGCTTTAGCATCAATACTACGCCTAGTGATAACATGGTGTATAAAGGTGACCAGTCGTTGATGAACTACGCTACAAACCTGAAAGTGCTGTATACTACCAAAAATAACTGGCAGTTAGGCCTGGAAGGGCATATGGTGGAGCTGGCCTCTAAATCGAGCAAGAAATATGATGGTTTTTATAATGGCCACCTGCTGATAGATTCTGTAGGCGGCGATGACAAAAAACTGGTATATGCTAAAAACACCGTAATGGTATGTGGTGTGGCTAATAAGCGCTTCGACTTTGGTGGCAGCCATGCATTTGTAGGTGTGGCCATAGGTTATGTATCGGCCAGGAACAATTCACACAAGTATAATGCTAACGAAACCTATAAAGGCCCGGATGGCGGTAAAGGGATTTGCTATGGCCTGCAGGTAGGTTATTCTGCTAATATCACTGAGAAGGTGGGCATATTTGCAGAAGTAGCCTGGAGATCATTGAGCCTGAGCTACGAGGCAGATGCGCCGCAGGTATTTCCTTACGAAGACCTGAAATACAGCATCATGACATTTCCTGTAACATTCGGTATTCGCTATTCCCTGTTTAAAGTGCCTGTCAGTGCTTATGGTACCTATAACCGTGATACGAGGAAATACTATGAAAACAAGAAATATAATAAATAATAAAGGCTATTTAAATATAGATAGGGGGTAGCTACGGCTACCCCCTATATTTTTTATGAGAAGTACAATCAGAAGTACAGGTATTAATTTACTGTCCGCATACAGGCATTCTTTAGTTAGCAGAGGTGTCAAATAATAAAGGAGGGCATGATTACATGCCCTCCTTTGAACTATTGAAACTTCGGCAGCTAACTGTATTAATTATTATTGGCAAATACTGTGTAGATAAGCACACCCAAGGAAATTATCGATGTTACGTAGCCGATGTACCTGTCTCTGGATGTATCTGTAGTGCTGGTACGTGCTTTTGCCTTATTAGGTTCTACATATACTACATCGCCGCTGCGCAGGTAATAATATGGAGATTTAAAGATATCGGTGTTGTTAAGGTTCAGGCGTACAAAAACCTTCTCGCCATTCTCCTCGCGTATCAGCAGTACATTTTCACGTTTACCACTAATAGTAAGATCGCCTGCCAGGCTGATGGCATCTATTATACTCACTTTTTCATTGGGCAATGGCACACGGCCGGGGCGGCCCACATCGCCCAACACATTGGCATACATACTCATAAACTTCACATTTACTACCGGGTCTACATAGTTTTTGCTGGCTTTTTCGCGCAGTACCTCTTTAGTTTCGGTGGTTGTCAGGCCATCTACTTTCACTTTGCCTACCATTGGCAACTCTATATAGCCATTTCTATCTACCGTATATCCTATCAACTGGTCGTTAGATCCATTACCACCACTTGTAACGGTACTGCCGGAAGCTCGAGTGTCATCTAACGTTTGTATGGAAACAAATAATATATCATTAGATTGTATACGTGGTTCCGTGTAGGTAGACTGTGTTTTTACCACGGGATGTTCTAGGCTGTCGGGTATGTTTTTGAAGTAAGGTACCCTTTTAGCATTGCTACAGGAACTGAAAATCGAAATTATAGACAAAGAAACTAATAGGAAGTAATTAAATATGTCTTTTTTGATCCGTTTCAAGAACATCAGTGGGAAATTTTTCCAAAAGTAGTTTAAAATATATAGTTAGCAAAGCTATCTGATTTATAGTCTGCTTCAAGTCGCGGTTTTCAGGGCAAGATGAAATCTTTTTTAAGACAGTAGAAATGGTGTGTGTTGTTATAATTTTCAATTACTTTTGTCGCTTAAAATTCAAGGCGTTAATACTTTTTTTAATATCTGCCGGACACCTTCAAAATAAGCCGGCAAAATGCGTCTTGTTAACTATATAGAGTAAATGGAAAACAACTTTTCAGGTAAACAGAGGCAAGAAAACGAAACAAGCATATTTAATCTCAGGTGGCTGTTTACTACTCTTTTAGGAGCGTGGCCATGGTTTTTGGCCAGTGTGGTAGTAGCCATGATCATTTCAAATCTTTATTTAAGATACACCACACCTATATATAGAGTAAGCACAGAGATACTTATCAACGATAGTAAATCATCGGGTAGAAATGATGATATGATTCTGGAAGGACTGGGCATCAGCGGTAGGAATAGTGACATCAATAACGTGATGCGCGTGCTTAAAAGTAAAGACCTGATGACCAAGGTAGTGCAACGCCTGAAGCTGAATATGCAATACTTTGAGTATGGAAATGTAAGGGCAACTGAATTTTATGGAGATAGCCCTTTCCGCATAGCAATGGAAGATTCTGTGCTTGCCAATATTACCCAAAACGGCAGTTATAAATTGATTTTTGACGACAAGACAAACTTTACCATATCCAATGAAAAAAGTAGCTGGAAAGGCAAGCTGGGACAACTGATAGCACTGCCTGTAGGTAATGTTACAGTTGAAAAAACAGCTGAACTACCTATTAAAGAAGGTGCTAAGTACTTATTTGTAATATCGGAGCCAACAGGTATTGCGGCAGGCTATGCCGGTGGCCTGGACGTATCGAGGCCGGATAAAGCTGCCAACTACCTGAACCTTGCCATAGCCGATGAAATACCTGAAAGAGGTAAAGACATACTGGATACCCTGGTAAAAGTATATGCAGAGAAGAATATTGAGGACAGGAACAGGATAGCCAATAACACAATTGAATTTATAGAAGACAGGCTAAATATTGTAAGTAAGGACTTGACAATTATTGAAGAGAAGATAGAGGACTTTAAGCAGAAAAACAGGATTGCGGGGGATGTTACAGAGCAGAGCAAAATGCTGATGCAAACCACCACGGACAACTACAGGCAGCTGATGAGTAAAGAAGTGCAGCTGGGTATTGTGAAGGAACTGGAAAATTATTTGAATGATACAAGATACCAGGGAAGAGCAGTGCCATCGAACCTGCTGGTAGATGACGGGGCGCTTGGTAAGATCATAGAAAGATATAACACACTACAGGCGGAAAGGGAGCGCCTGCTGATATCGAATACAGAAACCAGCCCATATGTAAAAGCTGTAGATAAGCAGCTGGAACAGTTGAGGCGTGATATGCAGGTGAGCCTGCAGGCTACCAAAACCAGTATCCAGGTTACTATTGCCGCATTAAGAAGAGAAGGAGGCACCATCGATGCAAATGTGCGCAAGGTGCCGGAAAAAGAACGTATCATACTCGATTACTCTCGTAAGCAAAATATTACAGAAGAACTGTTTCTATACTTGTTGAAGAAACGTGAAGAAACAGCTGTGGCGAAATCGGCCACGGTAGCCAATGTGACAGTTATTAACCAGGCAGAGCAATCCGGAACACTGAAACCTAATAAATCCAGGATAAAGAGCACCGCATTGCTACTGGGTTTTATTTTACCTATCGTTATCTTCCTGCTGAGGCGCATGCTGAATACACGCATCATCGCGAAGAGCGATATATATGCACAGTCGGACGTGCCTATACTGGGTGAAATAGGACACAACGAAAATGATGTAGCAATAGCTGTAAAGAACAACAGTCACAGTGTATTGGCCGAACAGTTCAGGGCATTACGAACGAACATACAATTCCTGCTACCGGAGAAGAATGACAAAGTGATACTGCTTACATCAAGCATGAGTGGTGAGGGTAAATCGTTCATTGCCATTAACCTTGCCAGCACATTTGCTATATCGGGCAAAAAAGTGGTGTTGCTGGAGCTTGACCTGCGCAAACCTAAAATATCGAAAACCTTAGGGCTGGATAACAGCATTGGCCTTTCTACCTACGCAGTAGGCCAGGCCGATATGCAGCAGATCATTCAACCATCTGGGTTTGATAACTTGTTTATTGTGCCATCGGGACCCATACCGCCTAACCCGGCCGAGCTGATCATGCTGCCTAAGGTGGATGCATTGTTTGAACATCTGAAAGAGAATTTTGATTATGTATTGATAGACACTGCGCCTGCCGGGCTTGTAACAGATGCGGTGCTACTGAACCGCTTTGCGGATGCAACATTATACATTATCAGGCAGGGCTACACCTTTAAACAGCAACTACAAATACCTAACGAACTTAACGACAATAAGAAAATGTCGCGGTTAAGCTTTGTTATCAACGATGTAATATACAAGAGAGGATATGCTTACGGCTACGGTTATGGTTATGAGTCGGGCTATGGTTATGGTTACGGCTATGGTTACGGCTATGGTTATGGAAAACATGAGAACGGCTATTTTGAAAATGAGAAGGGGAAAAGGTTTGATGTGAAACGGATGACCAAAAGGCTGAAAAAATTTATACCTACCAGGAATAAATAACCATTTACAAAAAAGGATTTGAAGAAAACTAATAGCCATTGTGCTATTCAGGGTGAGGGGTATGATGTAGCATGTAGGATTTCGCCAGGTATATTATAGTGGAGGAGAGTTGGTCTAATGGGACTGACAAAGGCGAAGCCATGAAAAAAATGAAAACAAATGTGCCGTATCGCCGGTATTGTAGACAGGGGAAACAATAATATCGGTAACGATATTGTAGCTATGCGCGATAGTATGGCGCATGGCGGCCCCGATAGTGCCGGGGTATATATTAATGAAGCACGTGCTATAGCGCTTGGCCACAGAAGGCTATCATTGATAGACCTGAGTGATGCCGGCAGCCAACCTATGCATAGCACTGACGGTCGATTGGTAATTGTTTTCAACGGAGAGATATATAACTACCTGGAGCTGAAGAAGGAGCTGGAAACGCTTGGCCAGGTTTTTACAACACACACAGATACGGAAGTCATCATTGCTGCATACAGGCAATGGGGTATCGATAGTTTTAAGAAACTGAAGGGTATGTTTGCCTTTGCATTGTACAATACTGCAAAGGATGAACTATTGCTGGTACGCGACCAGCAAGGCATTAAGCCCCTGTATTATTATATAGATAATGATAAGCTCTATTTTGCATCGGAAATAAGGGCATTCAAGACATTGGGCAGATGGGCGGAACGTAGCGACTGGAAAATATATTTCCTAACCTATGGCTACCTGCCGGAGCCTGTTACTACACTGCAAGGTGTGAAACCACTGCCGAAAGGCACCTGCCTGGTTGTGAATGTTCAGACACTGGGAGCAAAGCCGGTAGTTTTTGACGAAACAAACTATGAAGCGAAGATAACCGACCTGCCAACTGCTATTGAAGCAGTAAGGGAAACGCTAACGCTGGCTGTACGACGCCATATGATATCGGATGCGCCTATCGGGCTGTTTCTGAGTGGTGGTATCGATAGTAGCTTATTGACGCTTATTGCGCACCAGTCAGGACATAAAGACCTGCATACGCTTTCTATTGTATTTGAAGAGGAAGATTTTTCAGAAGCGCCTTATCAAAATATCATAGCAAAAAAGACAGGTGCGCATCACAAACCGTTTACACTTACCAAAGAACAGTTTGTTGCTGCCATGTCCGATATACTGAAGGCTATGGACCAGCCAACTGCTGATGGCGTGAATACCTATTTCATTTGCGGCTATGCCAAACAATATGGGTTGAAAGCCGTATTGTCAGGGCTGGGTGCAGATGAATTATTTGGTGGCTATGCTTCCTTTAACAGGGAAGACATGATAGCCAGCATGCAAAAGATACCTGCACCGGTTTTAAAGATGGCATCTTACCTGCCGCAGGATAAATATCGTAAAGTGTCTTTCCTTTCGCGAAAAGATGCAGTAGGTGAATACCTGTTTCACCGTGGCTTTTTTCATACAGGTGAAACTGCGAGGATACTGAATGCAGATATACGGCAGGTATCGGAAGCACTGCAGGAAGTACATACGCCCGCTTTTGTAGATGCCTTGCCTTATGGTAATAAAGTATCGTACCTGGAATCGAACTTGTATATGCAATGCCAGCTACTGCGCGATACGGATATGATGAGCATGTGGCATAGTATAGAAGTAAGAGTGCCATATTTAGACACTGACTTGGTGAACCTGGCTAATAGCATAGCCCCATCTGTAAAATTTAATAGCAAGCAGATAAAACATTTGCTGATAGAAAGCTTTGCCGATATACTGCCGGAAGAAATATGGAACAGGAAGAAGCAAGGCTTTGTATTCCCTTTCCAGCGATGGATGGAAGGCAACGAAAATAAGAGCTTTAAAAAAGCAGACGCAAGAATAAGCGCGCGATATAAAAGCGGTAAACTTAACTGGAGCCGCTATTGGGCATATCTTATAGCCAACAATTACGAAGTAGCATAATACCCTGTGAAAAATCTGTTATTCTTAAACCTTACGGCATTTTCGCAAACCGGTGGACTTGAAAAATTCAACCGCTGTTTTATGAAAGCACTGGGGTTGGTAAGTGAAGAAACAGGCTTGAAATGCGAAGCTTACTCACTATATGATACACAAAGTGATGAACGTTATTTCCCCGCTAGCAGTTATAAGGGCTTTGGTAAAAAGAGATTGCAATTTGTAGCAGCATCCATATTAAAAAGCAGGAGGCAAGATGTAATCGTGTTGGGCCATATTAATCTTGCAATAGTAGGCGTAGCTATAAAAAAGCTATTTCCCGGGAAGAAACTGGCGCTTATATGCCATGGTATAGAGGTATGGCAGCCATTACAGGGCGTAAAAAAGAAAGTATTGGAACAGGCAGACCATATACTGGCTGTCAGTGCGTTTACAAAAGATAAACTTGTTTCCATACAAGGATTGCAGTCTGATAAAGTGGTCGTGTTTCATAATACGATAGACCCATTTTTTGAAATGCCGGGTGTTTTTGAAAAAGATAAAGCACTGATGCAACGATATGGGTTGAAGGATAATGATTTCGTGTTGTTTTCGCTCTGCAGATTGTCATCAAACGAGCAATACAAAGGCTACGACCAGGTAATAAAGGCGCTGCCTGCATTATTGGGTAAGTACCCCAACATAAAGTATATAATAGCCGGTAAGTATGATGAGATGGAGCATCAACGCGTAACAGCGTTAGTGGAAACGTTGGGTGTAAAGGAGAGTGTCATCCTTACAGGATTTATCAAGAATGAAGAAATAACGGCACACTACCAGCTGGCCGATACCTATATAATGCCGAGTAATGGTGAAGGGTTTGGTATTGTGTTTATAGAAGCTACGGCGTGTGGTGTAAGAGCTATTGCCGGAAATAAAGATGGCAGCATAGATGCATTGATGAATGGTGAGCTTGGAACACTTGTGGACCCGATGAATGTGGACGAGATAGCTGCAGCCATTGAGAAAAATATAAATGAAGGCTGGAATGCAGATGCCGGCAAAAAACTTCAACAAAAAACGATGGACAATTTTGGCTTCGGTGCCTATACTTCAAGATTGAAGATGCTGCTGAAACAAATTGTTGCTAACTAAACTATATGGCAAAGAAAGCACTTATTACAGGTGTTACGGGTCAGGATGGTGCTTATTTAAGTGAGTTGCTACTTGCTAAAGGCTATGAAGTGCATGGCATCAAAAGGCGTAGCTCATTATTCAATACAGCACGTATCGACCATTTATATGAAGACCCGCATGAGGCCAACCGTAACTTTATACTGCATTACGGCGACCTGACAGATAGCACCAATATCATCCGCATCATACAAGATGTGCAGCCGGATGAGATATATAACCTGGGTGCCATGAGCCATGTGCAGGTCAGTTTTGAAACACCTGAATATACCGCCAATGCTGATGGCATTGGTACGCTGCGTATACTGGAAGCCATCCGCCTGCTGAACATGGTGGATAAAACTAAAATATACCAGGCATCCACATCAGAGCTGTATGGTTTGGTGCAGGAAGTGCCTCAGTCTGAAAGAACACCTTTCTATCCACGCTCGCCTTACGGCGTGGCTAAGTTGTATGCTTACTGGATAACCGTAAACTACCGAGAGGCTTACAACATATTTGCCAGCAACGGTATCCTTTTCAACCACGAAAGCCCGCTGCGTGGCGAAACTTTCGTAACACGTAAGATAACAAGAGCGGCTGCGCAAATATCGCTGGGCCTGCAGGATAAACTATATATAGGCAACCTGGAGGCACAACGCGACTGGGGGCATGCCAAAGATTATGTAGATGCCATGTGGCGCATATTGCAGCAGGATGTGGCCGAGGACTATGTAATAGCAACAGGCATTACTACCTACGTACGTGACTTTATTAAGATGGCTTTTGAAGAAGCGGGTATTGAACTGGAATTTACAGGTGAAGGCGTTAATGAAAAAGGTATTGTAAAATCTTGTAAAGAAGGCATGCCGGTTGCTGTAGGGCAAGAGATAGTAAGCGTAGACCCCAAATATTTCAGGCCAACAGAAGTAGACCTTTTGATAGGCGATGCTACCAAGGCCAAAGAAAAACTGGGATGGGAGCCGAAATATTCTTTGCAGGAATTGGTGAAAGAGATGGTGCAGGCCGACCTGCATGCTTTTACAAAGGAAAAAGTGCTGAAAGAAGCCGGCTATAACTTCATACGCCAATACGAATAGAAATGGAGCAAGCAAGTAAGATATATGTAGCGGGGCATCGAGGCATGGTGGGAAGTGCTATCGTGCGTAGGTTGCAATCGGCAGGTTATAATAATATCGTAACAAGGACATCTGCGGAGCTTGATCTGCGTAACCAGCAGGCAGTAGCAGATTTTTTTGCAGCAGAACGTCCGGAATATGTGTTCCTGGCGGCAGCCAAAGTAGGTGGCATACTGGCAAATAATAAATACAAGGCTGAGTTTCTATATGATAACCTGATGATACAAAACAATGTGATTCACCAGGCATATGTAAATGGTGTTCAGAAACTGATGTTCTTAGGTTCGTCGTGTATATATCCTAAACTGGCACCGCAGCCATTGAAAGAAGAATATCTTTTGACAGGCGCCCTGGAGCCAACTAATGAACCATATGCCATAGCCAAAATAGCAGGTATAAAAATGTGCGATGCCTATCGTTTTCAATACGGCTGCAATTTTATATCCGTGATGCCTACCAATCTATATGGCCCCAATGATAACTATGACCTCAATACATCGCATGTATTGCCTGCGCTGATACGGAAGTTTCACGAAGCTAAACAAGCCAATGCTACGGAAGTAACAGTATGGGGCAGCGGCAAACCACTGCGCGAATTTTTGCATGCAGATGACCTGGCCGATGCTTGCTTCTTCCTGATGCAGCACTATAATGATGAGGGTTTTGTAAATATTGGTGTGGGCGAAGATATCAGCATCGCAGACCTTGCCTTGCTGATAAAGAAAATAGTAGGCTACGAGGGCAATATAGTGTGGGACAGTACCAAGCCCGACGGCACCCCACGCAAACTGATGGATGTATCGAAACTGAAAGGCTTAGGCTGGCAAGCAAAGACATCACTTGAAGATGGTATCAAAGCAGTGTATCATCAAAAATTTATTGTAGAACAAATAGCATAATGATGAGTGCAAACGAAGGGCACTGGAATCTTGAGATAAAACCTAAGAGCGGCATTTTAGAGCTAAACCTTAAAGAGGTATGGCGCTACAGGGATTTGCTTTTCTTATTTGTAAAAAGAGACTTTGTTGCTTTTTATAAACAAACCATATTAGGCCCTATATGGTTCCTGGTGCAGCCAATACTTACAACCATTATGTTCTTATTGGTATTTGGCAGGATAGCACAATTACCTACAGATGGCGTACCGGCCATTTTATTCTACCTGGCGGGTGTAACCTGCTGGAGCTATTTTTCTGAATCGCTTACTAAAACATCGGAAACATTTACAGCCAATGCCAGCATTTTCGGAAAGGTATATTTTCCAAGGTTGATCATACCCTTGTCTGTAATTGTATCAAACATGATAAGGTTGGGTATTCAACTAATGTTGTTCTTTTCGGTTCTGGCTTACTACATGCTGTTTACAGATAGCAACATACACTTTACATGGGCGGTTGCTTTGTTCCCTGTTTTAATTATAATGATGGGTTTGCTGGGGCTTGGTTTGGGTATCATCTTTTCATCCCTTACTACCAAGTATCGCGATCTTCGTTTCCTGCTTAGTTTTGGTATACAGCTATTGATGTACGCTACACCGGTAGTATACCCGCTATCGCTTGCTTCTGAAAAATACAGGTGGATCATTGCGTTGAACCCGTTTACAGCCATTATTGAAACCTTCCGGTTTGCATTTTTAGGGGCAGGGTCTTTTAATGCTACCTATTTTACATACAGTTTCATTTCAACTTTTGTTATCCTTATGGTGGGTATCGTCATATTTAATAAGGTTGAGAAAAGCTTTATGGATACCGTTTAATAGTTTGTATGTCTGACATTGCGATAAAACTTGAAAATATTTCCAAGCTGTATAGACTGGGAGAGATAGGTACAGGCACATTGTCTCACGACCTGAACAGGTGGTGGCACCGGGTGAAAGGCAAGGAAGACCCTTATGCTATACTTGGTGAAGAAAATAACAGGGAGAGTAAAGGCGGTGATTGGGTATGGGCTATTAAAGATGTAAGTTTTGAAGTGAAGCAAGGTGAAGTGATGGGTATCATAGGTAAGAATGGTGCCGGTAAATCGACATTGCTGAAGATACTTTCAAGGGTAACCGCACCTACTACAGGCACTATAAAAGCAAAGGGACGTATCGCAAGCCTGCTGGAAGTTGGCACGGGTTTTCATCCGGAGCTCACGGGCCGTGAAAATATTTTTCTGAATGGCGCCATTCTTGGTATGACAAAAGCCGAGATCAGGAAAAAGTTTGATGAGATAGTAGCGTTTTCCGGGGTAGAAAGATATATAGATACGCCTGTAAAACGATATAGCTCTGGCATGTATGTGCGTCTGGCCTTTGCAGTAGCAGCACACCTGGAATCGGAAATATTAATAGTAGACGAAGTATTGGCTGTGGGAGATGCGGATTTCCAGAAGAAATGTATGGGCAAGATGGGGGAGATCAGTAACAAGGAAGGCAGAACGGTTTTGTTTGTGAGCCATAATATATCGGCATTACGGAGCCTGTGTAACAGGGGGATGTTGCTGAACAATGGTAAGGTAGTGCTTGTAGATGATACAGATGTTGCTGTTTCAGAATATCTGAGGTTTGATGAAAAGCATGTTTCTATGGAATTAGAACATAGGACCGACAGGCTGGGCAATCAACTGTTTAAATTCAGAGGTGTTGAATTTTATAATAAAGACGGAGAACAGGTTTCAGAAACAATTTCGTGTGATTATTTGAGGGTGAGGATATATGCGACATGTGATT
>DASWWE010000087.1:0-7674 GCA_036406055.1 Flavipsychrobacter sp.
CTGCCGCGTGTAGCTTCAGCCTGCGCTGTATAAGCCTCCAACATCAGCCCGCTACAATGCAATATTGCCTGGTCCAGTTCCTGTAGTTTTTGGGTGCGCCAGTATTTATTCTTTACAGTTTCTATTTCCTTGCGCAGCTCCAGCAAGGCAGGCAGGCTTTTCTCCGGGTTGTTGAACTGGAAGCGTTTCAGTATTTGCTCTATTCTATCACCTATCTCCGGCCGGTCCACACGTCCCCATGTTATATCTATACCATCAAATAAGGATGCAGATAAACTATCGCCAGCCACCAGTTTGAAATACTCTGTTTGTATACCCGGTGTGCTGGGGGTACCGGCACCCTGGCTGCGGTGTATGCTGCGGCTGATGCCCGCCAGTTCGCCATAGCCCATACCTATACCGGCACTATATTGCCCTACCGCCAATTTGAATTGGTCTTCCGATGTCGTATTCCTGTCGCCAAAGCGGAAGGAGTTGAATAGTACGCGCTTCGGTTGCCATGCTTTATAGTATTGCAGTTGCTCAGGGTATTTCGATTTGTCGCCGCTCACTTTATAGGCTTCCTCAGCCAGTATGGCCGATGCGGCGTGTTGCCCATGCCCTGCATTGGCATTCGGCGGAAAGCGGCATATCACGACATCTGGTCGAAATTTTCGGTATATCCATACTACATCTCCTGTCAGCCTGTCTTTATCCCAGTGCTTAAAAGTCTCATCGTAGTTTTTGGAAAAGCCAAAGTCTATAGCACGGCTGAAGTACTGGCCCGCACCATCCAGCTTGCGTGCTTCCAGCAATTCATGGGTACGTATCAACCCCAATGCTGCACCTTGTTCCGTGCCCAGGATGTTCTGCCCTCCATCGCCACGTGTCAGCGATAGGTATGCAGTGTTGATGTGTTGGTCGTTCACCAGCCATGCCAGCAAGCGGGTGTTCTCATCATCGGGGTGGGCAGCCAGGTATAGCACATTGGCCAGGTTCTTCAATTGCGATATTTCATGATATATCTGTGTAGATGTGGCAGGGCGCACCTGTTGTGCAGATATGTTATAAACGCTGCCTGCTAAGGCCAGCGACAGTAAGAGTTTTTTCATAAAGTATGGAAAATAAATAGCCCACGGTGTGAGCACCGTGGGCTGAAATTAAGTAAAGAACTACTAACAGCGTATTACATCTGTTTATAGCACTTTAAAACTTATGATTTTTTGTTATAAGAATTGATGATGCGGGTCATGTTGTTTACATACTCCGCTTCAAAGGCCGAACCTTTTGCAGCCTCCATCGATTTTTGAGCAGCTTCGATAGCTACCGCTTTGTTATTTTGCTTTTGAGCTATGCGTGCTTTCAGGCTCCACATCCAGAAGGCTTTAGGATTTGACTCCAGCGCTTTATCTACATAGGTCATTGCTTTATCCAGGTGCTGGTCTGTTTCGTAGTAGTAGTTAGCGGCCTGGAAGTAAGGGATGTTCGGATTGTTGATAGCTTTATCTATAGAAGCACTCAGGCGCTCTTCGTTATTAGCTTTTACCGGGATGATCACTTTAGTTTTCTCCCACATCATTTCCAGGTTGCAACTGTTGAAAGTGATGTTGCCGATATTCATTGTGAATGTATTCACGTTTTTATCCAATGCTTTAGGTGCTACTTTAAAACGTGCTACATCGTCTGCTTTATCATAACCTGCAGTACCCCAGTTGCCCAGGCCTTTGTTCAGGATGATTTCCCACTCTGTAGCGCCGGGTATCGTGTATATCGCATACTCGCCCGCTTTTACTGGTTGGCCGCCTATGGTTACATCTTCACCAAATTTTACTTTGGTAGCAGAGTTGGCGCCCGTACGCCATACATTGCCGTAAGCCACCAGCTCACCAAATATTTTACGGCCACGCATAGATGGGCGGCTGTAAGTTATCTCAATGCTCGAAGTAGAGAAGTCTTGAGAAATTTTAGCATTGGGGCTCAATGCAGGCAATTTCAGGTCTTGTGCAAATACGCTCGTGCTCAGCGCCGCAGCGAACAGAAGAAGTGAAAGTTTTTTCATATGAATGTTGTTTTCCGAATTGCAAAAGTACAGGTATTCATTTAGGCACAAAAACTAATTATCTATAGGCACTTAAGCATTTTTAGCTTTTACTTTGTAGCCCAAACACAGTTACATATATGAGCCACCAGGTAAATTTAGCCATACAGGTATTGCCTTTGCACCTGCCGCAGCCCGAAGCATACGCTATAGTAGATGCTGCTATAGAGCGCATTAAGGCCTCAGGACTGCACTATGTGGTATGTCCTTTTGAAACGGTAATAGAAGGCCCCTATGAGCAGGTAATGCAATTGATAACAGATATACAGGATGCCTGCAATGCTGCCGGTGCCGATGCCATGCTGATAAATATGAAGCTGCACCGCTCTTTTGCCAAAGACCTGGCCATTGATGATAAAATAGGCAAATACAAATAATGTAATTTTACCGCCCAATAATATAATATATATGGACCGCGCGCAGCTTGTTAGTGAAATAAAGAAGAAGAAATCTCTTCTATGTGTAGGGTTGGATACAGATACGGAAAAGATACCCAAACATCTATTCTCAACAGAAGATCCAGTGTTTGAATTCAATAAAGCGATTATCGATGCTACCAAAGACTATACAGTTGCGTATAAAATAAATACAGCCTTCTACGAGGCTCAGGGTATCAAAGGCTGGCTAAGTATGGCCAAGACGCTAGATTATATTCCTAAAGATATCTTCACCATTGCCGATGCCAAACGTGGTGATATTGGCAATACGGCAGAACAATATGCACGAACGTTCTTCCATACCTATCCTTTCGATAGTGTAACGGTAGCGCCATATATGGGTAAAGACAGCGTAGCGCCTTTCCTTCAGTTTGAAGGTAGCTGGGCTATTGTATTGGGTCTTACTTCTAATGCCGGTAGTGCCGACTTCCAGCTACAACCCAGTGGCGATGAACTGCTGTACGAAAAAGTACTAAAGACAGTAGCCACATGGGGCACGCCCGAAAACCTGATGTTTGTAATTGGAGCTACCCGTAAAGAACAATTGCAACACGTACGCAAAATGCTGCCCGATCATTTCTTCCTGATACCTGGCGTAGGTGCGCAGGGTGGTGATGTACCTACCGTATGCAGCAATGCTATGAATAAAGATGGCGGCATCCTCATCAATGTATCGCGTGGGGTAATATATGCAGGTAGTGATATGGACTTTGCCGAAAAAGCAGGCGAAGCAGCTAAAGAATACCAGCAGCAAATGGCCGCTTATTTGTAATTTGGTTACAGATAAAACCTTGCCCACCGCATGAATGAAAATCTATTGCAGTTTATCTGGCAATACAGCTTGTATCAACCTGCCGGGCTTATCACTGTCGATGGCCAGCCGGTAACGGTGGTGCATCCCGGTATGCGCAATACACATGCAGGCCCCGATTTTCTGGAAGCAAAGGTGAGGGTAGGCGATACCTTATTGGCAGGCCATGTAGAACTGCACGTAAATGGCAGCGACTGGCACCGCCATGGCCATCAGCACGATGATGCGTATGGCAATGTGATACTGCATGTGGTGTATAACGATGATGATACAATAGGCCTGCTTAATATTCCTGTTCTTGAATTGGCCAAAGCCATCCCTGCACATGTATTGACCAAGTATGATAACCTGATGCAGGCATCTTACTCTATACCATGCGCATCACAATTAAGTTCGGTATCTGCTATTACCAAAGAAAGCTGGCTTAGCCGGTTATTGGCTGAAAGATGGGAAGACAAACAAAGCGGCTGGCAATCTTTACTCGATGATTCTAAAGGTGACTGGCGCAATGTGCTCTACTGGCACATGGCGGCCAATTTCGGCTTCAAGGTAAATGCCGATGCGTTTCTGCAACTGGCACGTTCCATACCACTGAATGTATTTACCAAAGGTGGCAGTCTCTTGCAGGTAGAAGCCATCCTTTTCGGACAGGCAGGTATGCTCGATGCTGATTTTACGGATGACTATCCCAACCAGCTAAAACAGGAGTACAACTACCTGCGCCAAAAGTATAAGCTGGAACCGATGCCTGCACACCTATGGAAGTTCTTGCGGATGCGCCCTGCCAATTTTCCTACTATTCGCGTAGCACAGTTTGCGGCGCTTATTCATAAGTCATTCCATCTCTTTTCGCAAATAACGGAAACGCATACGGTAAAGGAAATAGTACCATTGCTGGATGTAACCGCCAGCAGCTATTGGGATGACCACTATCGTTTTGACGAACCGTCGGAAGTGAATAGCCCTAAGCATTTGGGCAAGTCTTCTATTCAAAACATTATTATCAACACCATTGCACCCGTACAGTTTCTATATGCCAGCCTGCAGGGCACAAACGCGCAGCAAGAACGCGCTTTGCAATGGCTCGATACCATTCCCGCCGAGCGCAATAATATCATCAGCATATGGGAAGACTGTGGCTGGAAGCCCGTTAATGCCGGCCAGTCCCAGGCTTTGATACAGCTATACAATAACTACTGCACAGGTAAGAAATGCCTTTCCTGCGCCATAGGCCTCAAGCTGCTCAAATCAGTTCCACAGGAATGATACAGTCTTTTTAATATCCGGGTGCAGGCTTTCTATTACCGGGCAGGTCATGGCTGCATGTTCCAATATCTTCTTTTCCTTGTCTGTATAGTTTTCCGTCTGGGGGAAGTGCATGTTTATCTTCACCTCGCCTATACGCCTTGGGTCGGCCACCATTATTTTTTCCACCTCACACTCGGTGCCGGTAATGTTAATGTTGTGGGTGCGTGCGGCTATACCCATGATGGTAAGCATACAGCTGGCCAGTGCGGTAGCCACCAGGTCGCTGGGTGAGAAGCGCTCGCCTTTACCATTATTATCCAGCGGTGCATCCGTTTCCACAACGGTTCCACTACGCAAATGGGTAGCTTCTGTCCTTAATTCGCCTTTATATACAACTTTCGATGTCAACGTATCAGATTTTGTGTTAAATTTACGATGATCTCACTATTTTATTCATGAAAGGAATATTTCATATATGCCTATGCTGTATACTGTCGCTGTTAGCTTCAGATGCAGTTGCCCAATCAGGAACCAATAGCGTTAACCCCGCTACTCCGCAACTTAAAACGGTACAAAAGCCAAAGGTGAAAAAGCCTAAACCACTACGCACAGAGCTGAGTGGTGGCCTGCGCCTGAATACTGATGGCTGGAGCATATTTGTAGATAAAGGATGGGTACGCAGCGAAGAGCGTTATAGCGACCTGTTTTATAATGTGCGCCTGCTGCAGGTAGAGTTTACGGAGAAAAAACATCCGCAGGAGATCAAAAGGACAAATACAATCGGCGCATATACGGAAGATAAACCACGACCTTTTATCTATGGTAAGATAAATAACTTCTATGCGTTGAAGATAGGTTATGGTGGCCGCAAAATGCTGGCCGGCAAGCCCGAACCAACTAACATTTCACTGCATTGGGTATACGTAGGTGGCTTGTCTATTGGCTTTCAGAAGCCTTACTACATAGATGCTTACGTGGTGCAAGATCAAAATGGTACCATCGTGCAGGAAACTATCAAGTATACAGACTCAACCAAACAACCGTTCTTAACCAAGTCTCAAATCATAGGTAGCGCGGGCTTTTCAAAAGGCATTGGCGAGGTGAAAATAATACCCGGTATACATGCTAAAACAGGCCTCCACTTTGATTTTGCAGCTACCAAGCATGGCAAGGTAGCCATAGAAACAGGGGTAGGCTTTGAATACTATACCAGCAAGGTAGAACTGATGGCCAATAAGGAGGGTAGACCTATGTTTGTAAATGTATATGCGTCTATACAATTTGGGAAACGTTGGTGATGGTTGTAATTTGCAGGCATTATGCAGGAATTACCGGTAATTAGTTCAGTAGCAAACAGTACGGAAACAAGGGTGAAAAAGCCAAACTGGCTTAGGGTGAAGCTGCCTACCGGCGAGGGCTATCGTCATGTGCGCAACCTTGTTGATACCCACAAACTTCATACGATATGTGAGAGTGGTAACTGTCCTAACATGGGTGAATGTTGGGGGGAGGGTACCGCTACTTTCATGATATTGGGCAATATATGCACGCGCTCTTGCGGCTTCTGCGCCGTAGCTACAGGCCGCCCCGAACCGGTGGATTGGGATGAGCCGCAACGCGTAGCAGAGGCTATTCACCTGATGAGTGTGAAGCATGCCGTTATTACATCGGTAGACCGCGATGAACTGAAAGACGGCGGTTCTATCATTTGGGCAAATACTATCAAAGCCGTTCGTGCTTTAAATCCCGATACCACTTTAGAAACACTGATACCCGATTTCCGTGGACAGTGGGAAAATCTGGAGCGTATCATAGAAGTAGCGCCCGAGGTTGTTTCGCATAATATGGAAACGGTAGAACGCATGACACGTAAAGTGCGCATACAGGCAAAATACCACCGCAGTATGGAAGTAATACGTCGCCTGAAAGATGGCGGTATGCGCACCAAGAGCGGCATTATGCTGGGCATTGGCGAGGAGAAAGAAGAAGTGCTGCAATCTATGCGCGACCTGGTAGAAAATGGTTGCGATGTGCTGACACTGGGCCAGTACCTGCAACCCACACAAAAGCACCTGCCGGTAATGCGCTTCGTGCATCCCGATGAGTTTGCCTTCTACCGCGAAGAAGGCTATAAAATGGGTTTCGACTATGTAGAAAGTGGCCCGCTGGTTCGATCATCTTATCACAGCGAGCGTCACGTAATAAAAGGTGAAGGCCGCAGGGTTTGGGAAGAACAACAAATACAAGCTTAATTTATAAGAGGGACAATCAAATGTCCCTTTTTTAGTGCGTATACTCATACTCTATCTGTATGATTTCCTCTCGTTGTATATCACTGATAAAGTAACGTTCCGTAAAATATTCGTTTAGGGTAACTGCTAATTCTGTGTCATTTTTATCCGCGACTTTAATATAATAGCTCTCGCAAATTTTGGCAAAATCAGAAGGTCTTATGTAGAATAATATCTGTTGTTTCTTTTTGGGCTCATCATATTGTATAGCAGGAGCCGCTAACATAAGTTCATGTTTTGCCTTGCGTGTGTTTTTATCTAAATACCAGTCTTCAAAAAGAATAAGAGTATTGATAACAGATGGCGTAAAATCTTTGCCAGTAATGGTTTTAGTTTCTGTCAATATTTGCATTGCCTGCTCCCGGCTAAGAAAGGCAGCGGTATCCTTCATTTGATAATAAGCTCGTATGTTGTTACTCATGAGTGCATCGAGAAGAAGGGTTATAATGCTCACATTACTATCTCTATCATAGTACAAGTGGCTCAGGTTTTTATTTTCAGCTGCATCCAGATGTATGGCCCTTTGAAGACGGTGCGTAAAAAGCATATCCGGTAATGCTTCTTTTTTCTTAACTGATTGAGGATGCTGTGCATGAGATAAAAATGCACAAAACAAGAGGAGGATGGTAATGCAAATAAATTTTATTTGGATAAGCATATCTCAATATAATGTATTAACAAAATTTATTTCATAGGTAATACGTTATAGTATTTATTCCTTTTGTCACCATAATGTAACCTTAATGTCATAGTTGCTTATATGGTAAAATGATAATGTATATTGGGTTTAATTATTAAATCCTTACTCTA
>DASWWE010000088.1:0-5151 GCA_036406055.1 Flavipsychrobacter sp.
TGTTTTGCCGGTATGCGCACAAGGCTCCAGGCTCACGTACATGGTGCTGTCGGGTATCAAGTGTTTGTCGGCATCGGCTACATTGGCCAAACAGTTTACCTCTGCATGTGCCTCACCATATTGGCGGTGCCACCCCTCGCCTATCACGCGGTCCTTATGTACCAGCACGGCACCCACCATGGGGTTGGGCGCTACATGGCCTTTGCCCAGTGCTGCCAGCTCCAGGCAGCGTTTCATATATATAGCATCTACCGACACGAGTGCAAAAGTAACAAAAGCATTAGTACTATCTTTGCGGCATGTTGAACTACGGGCAGGGATTTTATGAACTGAAAAAGGCATTGCAACCATTATATGACGAAGGAGAGGCCGATGCGATAGCTCATATGATAATGGAAAACCTGACCGGGCTAGGAAAACTGCAGCGCCTTGACAACAAAGAAACCCCATTTACCGAAGCACAACAAACCGCTTTTGACACCGCCAAGAATAAACTACTAACTGCTACCCCCGTGCAATATGTGCTGGGCAAAGCATGGTTCTGGAGCTACGAGTTTACCGTAAATGAAGATGTGCTGATACCCCGCCCGGAAACCGAAGAACTGGTAGAATGGCTGGTGCGCGGTGTGAAGAAAGACCAAACCAAACCCAACATACTGGATATAGGTACCGGCAGTGGCTGCATTAGCATCACCACTAAACTGCAATTGCCGGAAGTAACCATCACCGCCTGCGATGTAAGTGAAGGGGCACTGGCTATAGCACAGCAAAATGCCAAAGACCTGGATGCTGATGTGACTTTCATGCAAGTGGACTTCCTGAAAGAAGAGGATAGGAATAAACTGGGCACGTACGATATCATCGTATCGAACCCACCTTATATACCTGTTACCGAACAGCATACACTGCATGCCAATGTACTGGACCATGAGCCGCATGTGGCGCTATTTGTGCCGGGGAATGATCCGTTGCTATTCTACCGATTGATAGCAGATTTTGGCAAGGAAAGACTAACAGCTAAAGGACTTATATATTGCGAACTGGATGCTGACCATGCCATAGCTACCAAAGAGCTATTTGAAAACAAAGGCTATAGTGTAGAGATACGCGAAGACCTGGCAGGCAACACGCGCATGCTAAAGGCAAGCCTCTAAATATAAAACGCATCAAAATAATAAAGGGCTGCATGGCAGCCCTTTATATTTCAACAATGTTTTACTCTTTAGAAATTAAGCTTTCTTGCCTTTCTTAACAGCTGTTTTCTCTTCTGTTTCTATTTCTTCAGTGCTATCCAGTTCCAGCATCTTTTCCATTTGGCGCACTTGCTTTTTCAGGTCGTAGATGGTTTTGTACAACTCATCCATTTCGCTGCGTGTAGCTACCGGCACACCTACCAGGTATTTTTCCAGTTGTGCTTCCACATCTTTGCGCAGGCGCAATTGCATAGCGCTGGTTTCAGCCATTATTTTGCTGTACTCTTCGCTTTCAAACAGAGATACGAAAACTTTATCGCTGATGTTCAGCCATTCCTGGTACAAGGCCATCATGTTATTGATATCTTCGCCTTTCTGTACTTTTTCAGCTATGTTTTCAGCCAGGCTGTCCATCACTTTCACGCCCTGGTTGTATATCATGTATTGCATCTCTGCATTTTTGATATTGTAAACCATAGTACGGTTAGCAATGTCGTTCCACTCCATCATTGATTTTGTGAATTGGTTGGGTGTTATCAGCTTAGTGATTGGCGATACACCTTCCATCATCATGTTATACATGGTAGTATAACCGTTCAGCATATTGCCGAAGATATCGTTGCTGCTTGGTGTGGCGTTCGACAGCATGTTGCGGAACTGCTGATACTGCTGCATACCATTCTGGCTGGCTTGGGCCATACCTTTCTGCATCATTTCAGTGTACTGCTGCATATACTGGCGGCTATTCTCCGGCAGGAAGCCGAAGTATTTATCCATCAGTTCCTTGTACATAGCGGGGTTCACCATGTTCTTATACATATCCATGTTGAATGTTTTTTCCTGGATAGATTTCCAGAAAGGCATCCACATTTCTACAAAACGGGTAAAACCTTCATTCACATTTATCATATTGCGGTAAGCATCCTGTGCAGTACCGTTTTGCACGTTCTTTTGCATATCGGCAAAACCGGTGCTCAGCGTGTTATAGTATTGGTTGAATAAACCGGTCCATGTTTCAGATGCTTTTTTAAATGCATCTACAGGGTTGTTGTTATTCCACTGGTTCATCATGTTCATCCAGTTATTAGCCTGGTTCATATTGCTGTTCCAGTTGTTCCAGCCGTTCATCCAGTTATTCCACATATTGCCCCATTGAGCCATAGGGTTTGCATTTTGTTGTGCATTGGCTTGTGCCTGCTGGGTAGCATTTTTCATGTGCTCCATGTTCATGTCCCACATTTGTTTGCTCCAGTTCATCTGCGTATTAAACCAGTTCTGGTAAAACTCATTCATCTGCGTCATATTGTTCTGTGCATTGCTGCCCAGGTTCGTAGCCTTTTCTGTGGTATTGGCAAATACCGTCTTTTGATTGTCCAACCAGTTTTTATACCATTCACTGCCTTTCTCAATAGTGTCGTTCACCATTGCATTACCACTGGTAAATTTTTTGGTGTTTTCCACCATTGTTTCAACCGCTTGCTTCTGAGCGTCCATTACGCTTTCTACAAAGCTTTTGTTGTCTTGGTTAGCCATCGTATGTAGTTTTTAAAAAGTTTAAAGAATTATCAATTCAATACAGCACAAAAGAACCGTTTTAATATTAGCGTCATATTTCCGGTCTGTTAATCTATCCTTACTTTTTCTGGGGTAAAAGTTCCTTTAGGCGGCGCAAAGGTATGCATTCTTATTAAAATTTTGAAAATTCTTTATTCCCGTCATATTACTTTTTTAAATCACGTAGTTCTACGTGACATTTTCATTACAAACAGGCGCACCTTGCATTTAAATTTTTCAACATCCATTATTAACTCTAAAAAAAAACGCATATGAAGAGAGCACTATTAATGAGCCTGTTGCTACTGAGCATAAGCGGCTACATCCGCGGGCAAAGCATCACGCCATCCACCATCAACAGCGCCGGTGGCGCAGCCCAAATCGGCACAAACACCTACGAATGGTCGGTGGCAGAAATGACCGTCGTACATACCGCCACCTCACCCAATATCATTGTAACACAAGGCATACTGCAGCCTATGCCCCCCAGTACGGGTATAAAAGACCAGGTAACCCTTTATCAAAACCTGCAGGTATATCCCAACCCTACATCCGGCATTGTGTACCTGCAATATAACCTGCCATCGAACGGCACCATCCGGTATAGCCTGCAAGACATCACCGGCAAGCTGATACTGGGCAACAAGGTAGCTGTTAATGAAAACCAGGGTAAGCTGCAAATAGATATGACAGGTATTGCCAATGCCACTTACATGCTGTCTGTTTCTTACCAACCATTGAATGGTGCTGCGCAACTGGCATCATATAAAATAAACAAGATCAATTAACCTCATTATTGAAAATTACTCCATTGACAAAAATCGACATTATGAAAAAAACACTTATAATATTCGCAATGGTGCTGCTTTCGGCAGCCGCTTGGGCGCAGGCACCTCAAAAATTCAATTACCAGGGTGTAGCCCGCGATAATGCAGGTGCCCCGCTGGCCGGCCAAAATATCTCCATGCGCATCAGCGTACTGGATGGTTCTGCCGCCGGCACTGCCGAATATGTGGAAACACAAACGGCTACGACCAACCAGTTTGGCCTGTACAATATCCAGATTGGTGCCGGCACACCTGTAACCGGTACTATGAATAGCGTAGCATGGGGCACAAATGATAAATTCATACAAGTGGAAATAGACCCAGCAGGCGGTACTGCTTATACCAACCTGGGTGCGGTGCAATTGCTGAGTGTGCCATTTGCATTGCATGCAGCCACTGCTGTAAGCGCTAACACGGCAAACACCGCTAACAGTGCTACCACAGCTACTACCGCCACAACTGCTACGACATGCACAAGTGTAGCCGGCACCACCAATGCCCTGGCAAAATTTACAGGTGCCAGCGCGGTAGGCAACTCTCAGTTAACGGATAACGGCACATCTGTAGGCGTTAACACCGGTACGCTTTCTGCCAACATAAAATTCCAGGTAACAGCCGGCGCTATTGGCAACGGCATACGTTCTACCCTGGTAGCTACACCCGCTACTTCTATCGCTACAGCGGGCTCTGTATATGGTGAGTCTACTACCGGCATAGGGGTAATAGGTGTCAGCGGTTCTCAAAATGGTGTGTACGGCCTTTCTACCGGTACACTGGGTGGTACCGTGGGTGTGGCTACAGGTACTGGTAATGGTATCTGGGGTGTGGCTACAGGGGCCGGTGTTGCCGGTTTCTTCGATGGTGGTACTGCCGGCCGCGGTATCGTGGTATCTACAGGCGCATCGGGCTTCGGTACATCTACGCCTACCAGCAGGCTTACGGTTATGCAGCCCGCTACTCCCGTACCGGCTATCGATACCTTTGCGGCTATTTACGGTTATTCATATACTACACAGGGCTGCGTAAAAGGTGGCGTGTATGGTGCTTATAATGGCTCAAACTATGGTGTGGGTGTGCAGGGCACAGGTTATAATGGTATAAACAACCAGGATGCCAATACGATCTTCGGCGTAGGCAACCAAGACCTAGGTGTATATGGTTCTGCCAACACTGCAGGTGTAATGGGCGGTTCTGTAGGTGGTATAGGTGTGGTTGGTTATAACAAAAATGCCAGCTTCGCCGCTACAACCGGTATTGGTAATACGTATGGAGTATACGGTAACGCGCAAACAGTGGGCGGAGCCACCGTACCCGGCACGCGATATGGTGTATATGGTTTTGCTTCCGGTGCTACTACCAACTATGCCGGCTACTTCAGCGGTAACGTGAACGTAACCGGTAGCATCGCTAAGGGTAGTGGTACTTTCAAAATAGACCACCCTCAAGATCCTGAAAATAAATACCTGTATCACAGCTTCGTGGAAAGTCCTGACATGATGAACGTATATAATGGCAACATCACTACAGATGCCAATGGCTATGCAACAGTTACGCTGCCCGGTTATTTCGAAGCGCTG
>DASWWE010000089.1:0-12421 GCA_036406055.1 Flavipsychrobacter sp.
CCTGTAACCACGCAAGGACATGTTGTTAATCAACAGGAACAAAAGAGGCTGCATAGCAATTCGCGCATGATACGCGATAGTCTTTTTGAATTGAGTAAGAAATCGGCAAAGCTATCGGCGCAGGTAAATAAGGAAACTACGCAACTGGAGCGGAATATGAGTGCCGCGACAGAAAATCTGGGTAACAGGCGCATTTCAGATGCATTGATCAGTCAGCAGTATGCGATGACACATACCAATAACCTGGCATTGATGCTGAACGAAATGTTATCGAACCTCATGCAGGCACAAAGCCAGGCACAGAGTCAGAACAAAGGGCAGTGCAATAATCCCGGTGGCATGACACCGAAACAAGGTAGTGGCAAGCAAATGAGCGATATTATTACCAAGCAAAAAGAATTGGGCAATGCGATGCAACAAATGCAAAATGCCAAGCAGCAGCGCGATGGTGAGAAAAAGGGTAGTGAACAAGGTAAAGAGCAAAAGCCCGGGCAGAGTAATAAAACGCAGGGCGAAGGTGAATATGGTGATGCAGAGCAACTGGCGCGCATGGCCCAGCAGCAAGCGGCTATCAGAAGGCAACTGCAGGAGCTGAACAGCCTGCTGAATAGCAAAGGCATGGGCAATGCTAAAGAGCTGAAAGAAATACAAGAGAGAATGGACAAGGTGGAAACAGACCTGGTGAATAAACGTATGACCAATGAAATGGTGCTTCGCCAGCGTGAAATATTGACCAGGTTGCTGGAAGCAGAAAAATCTATGCGTGAACAGGAGCAGGATAATAAACGTGCATCAAAGAACCCTGAGAATATCAGCAGGCCAGTGCCGCCCGAACTGCAGAAGTATATGAATGAGCGAAAACAACTTTTAGAGCAGTATAAAACAGTTCCCGCACAGTTGAAACCATATTATAAAAATATGGTGCAGCACTATTACCAAATGATAGGCTCCGGTAAATAAATACACGATTGTTTCAGTTTTTAATTTCTGATTTTTTACACTTCTGTGTAAAAGAAAAACTGCATTTATATCCATTCCTAAGTACTTGTTTTTTAGATTTTTGTAAACGCTGAATGGCACGCTTTTTGAACACATTAAAAAAGAAGTTCAAATTTTAATGCATCTAAATTGTAGACGCGGAAAAATGTGTTTAACTTTCATATATAGTAGTTCTTTAACCAAAAATGAGTGCCTATGATATTCTCACGAACTTACCGGTACCAGTCCAATATGCGTCCAGATGATATAAAAGGGCGCCTGGTTGGCAAGCATGTCAAAGTACATAATATGGACTTTGAAGTTTTCGAAAATGATCGCGTTATCAGAATTATCCCTCATGCAGAGCAGGATAACGAAATCAAAACTTTACCTATAACACATGTTGAATTTAATGGCAAAGGGGATAAAACCCAGATTGTTATTAATTCAAAAATGCGCAAAATCGATTCAGGTGGGCCTTTATTGATTGTTGTGTTTTGTTTCTTCCTGTTTGTAGCAGCCGCAGTAACCCTTATTTCCGGTGCTGAGTATATGAACTATACATATACTTTTGCCGGTATTGGGTTAGCGATTTTCCTGATATTTTGGTTACGGATGGAAAGAGGATATTTTGATTATGTGCGTAAGATCCGCGACTACATTAAAAAACAAAGTGTAGCCTAAGGCTAAAATAAAAGCGTAGCAATTGCTACGCTTTTATTTTATGTACTTCTTCTTGTTTCAGGCCATAGTTATTCTATATATGGCTTCAGCGAATCTATCGGTGTATCTCCCGTAAATATCTTGATGAGCTTCCTGTCTTTATCATATATGTTTATCTGCGGAAGCATCTGGTATGTAAAAGTTTTGTCGATAAACTGTGACTGGTCCAGCCCTACTTTGATAGATGGATATTGAGATACTTTGGTAACGCTATCAAAAAACTCCATATAAGCCTCCATAGTGCCTACTGCCATTAGTAACAACTGCGATTTTTTGAACAGGAACAGGTTTCGTTCCAGCATCATTGTTGCATCCTGGCAATGCTCGCATGTGGGGTTGAACATAAGCACAAATAAATTTGCCTTATTTGATAAGTCCTTACCTGTAACTATTTGCTTCGTAACTGTTTTGCCTTTTACCACCTGTACTTTCAATGGGGGCATCGGGGCGCCAATTTCTTTGTAGTTTATTTTAGCAGTATCTGCAGTCGTTTCAACTGCACTTTGTTCCGTAGCTTTATCTTTTTTCTTTTTTTGTCCGAAGGCAATAAGTGCGGTGCTCATAAGGCACGCTACAATCAATAGTTTACGTTGCATGAAGCGAATTTAGGAAAATAGCTTAAAAATGAATTGCTAATATTATGACAGCCATATCACAAACTCCGTTGGCAGAAAGAATGCGTCCGTTGAGCCTTGAAGACTACATAGGGCAGGAGCATTTAGTAGGAAAGGGAAAAGTGCTGGAGCAGATGATACACAATCGTAAAGCGCATTCCATCATATTCTGGGGGCCACCCGGTGTGGGTAAGACCACACTGGCACAGATCATTGCGCACGCTATGGATATGACTTTTTTCACTCTCAGCGCCATAGATAGCGGTGTGAAAGAAGTAAGGGCCGTGATAGAAACAGCCCGTAAGGCCGGCCACGCGCTGTTGTTTATAGATGAGATACACCGCTTTAATAAAGCGCAACAGGACAGCCTGCTGGGCGCTGTAGAAAAGGGTATCATTACCCTGATAGGTGCTACTACCGAAAATCCGTCTTTTGAGGTGATAGGTGCGCTTTTAAGCCGTTGCCAGGTTTATGTGTTGCAACCGCTTTCTGAAGATAACCTGAAAGAAATGGTGTTGCAGGCCATTGCAAAAGACAAATGGCTCCAGGAGCAGCAGGTAACGGTCTTGGAATGGGAAGCCCTGCTGCAACTAAGCGGTGGTGATGGCAGGCGCTTACTGAACCTGCTGGAACTGGTGGTGGCATCTATGCCCGAGAGTGAAAAGCAACTTACCAATGCGGTAGTACAAGACATTGTACAGCGGAAAATGGCCTTGTATGACAAAACAGGTGAACAGCATTATGATATAATATCTGCATTTATAAAATCGGTACGTGGCAGCGACCCCAATGCAGCTGTGTATTACCTGGCGCGGATGATAGAAGGTGGGGAAGACCCTAAGTTTATAGCACGCCGCATGGTGATACTGGCCAGCGAGGATATAGGGAATGCCAACCCTAATGCCTTGCTGTTGGCTACCACCACCTTCCAGGCAGTGGAAATGATAGGCTACCCTGAATGCCGCATTATATTATCGCAGTGTGCTACTTACCTGGCATCATCAGCCAAGAGCAATGCCAGCTATATGGCTATCAATAAAGCTCAGTCGCTGGTAAGCCAGACGGGCGATTTGCCGGTACCGTTGCAGATACGTAATGCGCCAACTAACCTGATGAAAAAGCTGGACTATGGCAAGGGTTATCAATATGCCCATGATTTTCCGGGAAATTTTGTAGAGCAGGAATTTCTGCCCGACAAGATAGCCGGCACTAAGCTGTACGACCCCGGTAATAATGCTACAGAAGCACGCCTGCGCGATTACCTGCGTCATTGCTGGAAAGAGAAGTATGGTTATTGATCACTTGACTTCAATTAAAATGGGAAGGCTATAGAGTGTAGCGATAGGTTTGCCTTTTTGCTCTGCCGGTTGCCACTTGGGCATATTTCTGATGGCAGAAAGAATCTGGTCGTCTATTTGCGGATTGCAAGACTTTAATATTTGGGGATGTGTGATAGCGCCACTTGCTTCAATCGTAAACTGTACAATTGTTTTGGTGCATCTATAATTGCTGTCTGATGCAGGAAAAGTTAACTGTTTGCTTAAGTAGGTCATAATATCATATCCTGCCTGGGGCATTTTATCTACCCGTCTGAATATTTCTTTCTTGCCTGTTTGCGCATCTATTCGCTCGTGCATGACGCAAGAACCAATTGTTACAGTATTTGTAGAAGAAAGGGTAGGGTCGATAACGATAACCGTATCAAATTTGTATTCAAACGATTGTGCCTGAACAGTAACTGGAAGAAGAAAAAGCATGAACAAGTACTTCATAAAGTATAGATGCAGCATTTCATTTATTCCATAAGTGTTGCTGTGTACGATTTTTGTATGTAAATAGCTGAAGCTCAAATACCCGCTAAAATCATTAGAACATACCTTTCCATATTACTGTTGCTGTATGCTACGGCATCTTCTGCACAGCAGAAGCAGGATAGCCTTGTGCTGGATAGCATAAGAATTGGGAAAAAAGGCAGTTGGTTGAATAAAGCTTTAAAACAAGGTATTAATGCCATTAAAGCTACGCCGGCCGATACACCCCGAAGATCTATTAAGAGTGAGGATATTTACAAAAAGCACCGTGATAAGCATATCCGTCGGGTCATTATAAAACAACTGAAGTTTGAAGAACGGGTAACGGATACCTCCCGCCAGTTTGCCTATTTTGGTACCCGGTTGATGAATAATACCCACGTTACCACAAAAGAATGGGTGATAAAGGATAACCTGTTTACAAAAGAGGGGGATAGGGTAGACCCATTTAAAGTGGCGGATAATGAGCGCTACCTGCGTACGATACCCTTTATACAGGATGCGCGCATCTATTTACAGCAAGTGCCGGGGCATGAAGATTCTGTAGATATGATGGTAGTAACGCGGGATATCTATAGCATAGGCGGGAAGGTGAATATTGGCAACCCCAAGCATATGCGGGTGACGGTGGCAGAAAATAACCTGTTGGGCATGGGGCAAAGACTGGAATTGACAGGGTTGCTGGACCAGGACAGGCAGCCCAAAGCGGGCTATGAAGTAGGATACAGAAAGGTGAATGTAGCCGGAACATTCATAGACGCACAGGTGGGGTATTCTGTTATATACCCCAACCGGTATGATGAAAAGGAGGAGGAAAATGTTGTATACCTGCAGGCCGAGAAACCATTGGTTTCGCCCTATATGCGCACAGCCGGAGGGTTAATATTAGCACACCGGCAATCGGAAAACAGGTATGCGCGAGTGCGGCCCGATAGCCAGTATTATAATTACACAGGGCATACCATAGATGGCTGGGTGGGGTATAATATAGCCAGCAGAAAGCTATTGACCAGCCAGGTGCGTGACCGGCGGTTTGCAGCCATTCGCTACGGGCAAACCTATTTTGATGAAGTGCCATTGCAGGTGGGTAGTGCTATTGATTTGCTTTTCAATGATGTACAGCTGGCATTGGCCTCGTTCACTTTTTTTCGGCAGGACTTTTATAAAACCAATTACGTCTATGGTTTCGGTGTAACAGAGGATATTCCGTATGGTTATAATATTACAGCAACCGGTGGCTGGTACCGCCAGCTGCAGTTAAACAGGCCATATGCGGGTATCAAAGCCGATAGGTATGTAGTTTCATCCCGGCAAGACTTTATGCGCTATTTTTTTAGGGCAGGTAGCTATTTTAATCATGGATTAGAAGATGCAGGTTTTATGATAGGTGGTAGCTGGTTTAGCCGGCTATGGAAATGGAAGCGCTATAAAATGCGCCAGTATATTTCGGCAAGCTATACTAAGCTGTTCGATATGGTGACCAGCGAGCCTTTGAGGCTTGATAACCCATTCGGATTGCAATATTTCAATTCCCCCCTCATCATAGGGAAGCAACGTATCAGTGCTAATTTGGAAAGCACAGTGTTCCTGAATTATAAGTTCCTCGGGTTCCGGTTTGCCCCGTTTGTCAACTTCAATGCATCGCTCATTACCCCCGTGGCTCAGCATTTCTCAAAATCGGAACTGCATAGTGGTATAGGTGCTGGCGTGCGTACCCGCAATGAGAACCTGGTATTTGGCACTATAGAATTGCGGGCCATATATTTCCCCCGGAAAGTGGAGGCAGCTCCATCATTTAGGGTAACTTTGACAACCGCCCTGAAGTACCGGTATTCCAATAAATACGTTTCACAGCCCGACATCATCCGGTGGAATATTGATGATACCCAATAGGGGCCATACTTTCAGCAGGCAAGTAAGATTTTAAGAAAATTTAAAAAATCTTTTAAAATATTTTGTCTGTTTCAAATAACACATTACCTTTGCAGTCCCAAATTTTACGGGTTAGAAGATATTTATAAGTATGTCACAGCGTATCAGAATAAAGCTGAAATCTTACGACCATAGCCTGGTTGATAAGTCTGCAGAGAAAATCGTTAAAACTGTGCGCAATACAGGAGCAGTGGTTACAGGCCCTATTCCGTTGCCTACAGAGAAGAAGATCTTTACAGTATTGCGCTCACCGCACGTTAATAAGAAGTCGCGTGAGCAGTTCCAACTTTGCACGCACAAGCGTTTGTTGGATATCTATACTTCTTCTTCCCGTACAGTGGACGCGCTTTCGAAACTAGACCTGCCAAGCGGCGTAGAAGTAGAAATAAAAGCTTGATAGAAAAAGCTTTTTAGTTCTTTAAAAATATTAGGAAAAACGGCTAATCCCGGGCCACACCATTTCAGGAGCAACCGGGCGCTTAGCTAAACATAATAAGACATGAAAGGTATTATTGGTAAAAAAATCGGCATGACCAGTGTATTTGAGCCGAATGGAAAGCAGACAGCCTGCACCATTATCGAAGCTGGTCCTTGTGTGGTTACTCAAAAGAAAACCGTGGATACCGACGGTTACAATGCGCTGCAAATCGCATTCGGCGAGGCTAAGGAGAAAAACACTCCGAAAGCGCTGCTTAATCACTTCGCTAAGGCAAATACAACGCCTAAGGCAATCGTAAAAGAACTTCGTAATTGTTCCATTGATAAACAAGTAGGTGAAAACCTTACCTGTGAAATTTTCGCTGAAGGCGAAAAAGTAAGTGTAATAGGCACTACAAAGGGTAAAGGTTTTCAGGGTGTTGTAAAACGCCATGGTTTTGGTGGTGTGGGTGAAGCTACCCACGGCCAGCACGATCGTCAACGTGCGCCGGGTTCTATCGGTGGTTCATCATACCCTAGCCGCGTATTTAAAGGTATGCGCATGGCAGGCCGTATGGGTGGCGACCAGGTAAAGGTTAAAGCCCTGCGTGTAGTAAAAGTGTTCCCAGAACAAAACTACATACTGGTTAGTGGTTCTGTACCGGGTCACAATGGTTCAATTGTTTTAATTCAGAATTAATTTAAGTCATGCAAGTTGACGTTTTAAATAGCAAAGGTGAAAAGACCGGCCGCGTTGTAGAATTGCCGGAGGATATATTCAATATCGAACCAAACGATCATTGCATATACCTGGCGGTAAAACAATACCTGGCTGCTCAGCGCCAGGGTACGCACAAAACCAAAACACGTGCTGAAGTGCATGGTGCTTCTAAAAAGCTGCACCGTCAAAAAGGTACGGGTGGTTCTCGTAAAGGTAACCTGCGTAACCCATTGTATAAAGGTGGTGGTGCTGTAAATGGTCCTATCCCTCACCTGTATGGTTTCAAACTGAACCGTAAAGTGAAGGATCTGGCTAAGATATCTGCACTGTCTCACAAAGCTCGTGAAAACAAGATTGTGATAGTAGAAGATCTGAATCTGCAAGCGCCTAAAACCAAGGAACTGGCTGGCATACTGGGTAAGCTGAACGGCAACCAAAAATCACTGTTCATCATGCCTGAGTACAATGCTAACCTGTACCTGAGCGCCCGCAACCTGGAAAGGAACAAAACTGTAGTGCTGAGCGATATGAATACTTACGACCTGGTTAACTCTCAGGTACTGATATTCACAGAGTCTGCTGCTAAACTGTTCACTGAAATAGAGGCTGCTGAAGAAGCATAATGAGTGGTAGGAATACCGCCCGATAAAAAATAAATAAAAATTGTCTTTAGGCTTTGAATACTAAAGACTATAGACTAAAAAAATAAAACAATGAAACTCGCTGACGTTTTGGTTAGGCCGGTAATCACCGAGAAAGTAAACACCCAGATGGAAAAATCTGGCCGCTATACTTTCGTGGTTGATAAAAAAGCCAACAAACTGGAGATCAAGAAGGCTGTAGAGGAATTTTACGGTGTGAAGGTAGCTGATGTGAATACGATCGTGGTTCCTGGTAAAGCTAAAAACCGTTTTACTAAAGCCGGATTTATAAGTGGTGTTAAATCATCATACAAAAAAGCAACAGTAACGCTTGCAGAAGGAGATTCAATTGATTTGTTCTCAATGTAAGATTGATAAAGAATTTAGAAAATGGCATTACGTAAATATAAACCGGTAACAGCCGGCACACGTTGGAGAATCGGTAACGCTTATGCAGAGGTTACCACTAATCAGCCTGAAAAGAGCCTGTTAGAGCCTCAGAAATCAACTGCAGGCCGTAACGCTCAGGGTCGCCGTTCTATGCGCTACATGGGTGGTGGCAATAAAAAGATGTATCGTATCGTAGATTTCAAACGCGATAAGAAAGACATCCCTGCTACTGTTAAAACCATAGAGTACGATCCGAACCGTTCTGCATTCATCGCACTGCTTAGCTATGCCGATGGTGAAAAACGCTACATCATAGCTCCGCAAGGACTGGAAGTAGGTGCCACTGTTCAAAGCGGTGACAACATAGCGCCGGAAGTAGGTAATGCGTTATTGCTGAAAAATATGCCACTGGGTACAGTAGTGCACAATATAGAAATGCAACCAGGCCGTGGCGGTGCTATGGCTCGCTCTGCAGGTACTTATGCACAACTGAATGCAAAAGAGGAAAAATATTGCGTACTGAAAATGCCAAGCGGTGAGCTGCGCAAAGTGCTGAGCACTTGCATGGCTACTGTAGGTACCGTATCAAACAGCGACCATGGTCTGCAATCAATGGGTAAAGCAGGCCGTAACCGTTGGAAAGGTATCAAGCCACGTAACCGTGGTGTTGCGATGAACCCTGTAGATCACCCGATGGGTGGTGGTGAAGGCCGTTCTTCTGGTGGTCACCCACGTAGCCGTACCGGTAAGTACGCTAAAGGTGAAAGCACAAGGAGCACGACTAAGGGCAGCAACAAGCTGATCATCCAGCGCCGTAACGGTAAAAAACTTTCAGGTAAATACAAAAAATAACAGAGGCAACTCTGAAATATAAAAATAACGAAGAATGGCTCGTTCAATTAAAAAAGGACCTTACGTAGATGCAAAGCTGGACAAGAAAGTATCAGCCTTGAACGAAGGTAAAGCGAAGAGGGGTGTTGTAAAAACATGGAGTCGTCGCTCTACTATCACTCCTGATTTCGTAGGCCACACATTTGCAGTACATAACGGTAACAAATTCATACCTGTTTATGTAACGGAATTCATGGTTGGCCACAAACTGGGTGAGTTTGCACCTACCCGCAACTTTAAAGGCCATAGTGGTAGTAAATAATTAAATAATAAACATTTGGTACTACCTTCTGGAGTGCCGCATAAGAAATAATAAATAAAATGGAAGCTGTAGCTCGTTTACGTAACTATCCTACATCGCCCCGCAAGATGCGCCTGCTGGCTGATCTGGTACGTGGCATGGATGTAGAAAAAGCGCTGAATACTTTAAAATTTAGCACTAAGCATCCTTCAGTGCCGCTGGAAAAGCTGTTGCTTAGCGCAATTGCCAACTGGAGTGTAAAAAATGAAGGTGTAGACGTAGCAGGTGCAAACCTGTATGTAAAAACGATATTCGTAGATGGTGGCCGCACCCTGAAACGTATGAACCCTGCCCCGCAAGGTCGTGCATACAGGCTGCGCAAACGTAGCAACCATGTTACCGTTATTGTGGATAGCCGTAACGCTGTAAAAGAAAACGCATAATCAATACATTCAACCATTATAATAATATAAAGAATGGGTCAAAAAACTAATCCTATAGGTAACAGGTTGGGCATCGTCCGCGGATGGGACTCAATGTGGTTTGGCGAGAAAAAGGATTTCGGTCAAAAACTGGTAGAAGACCATAAAATCCGTACTTACCTGAATGCTCGTATCAACAAAGGCGGTATCTCCCGCATCGTTATCGAGCGTACACTGGGTAAACTGATCGTAACTATCCACACTTCTAAGCCTGGTATCATCATAGGTAAGGGTGGTGCAGAAGTTGATCGCATCAAAGAAGAGCTGAAGAAACTGACGAGCAAAGATGATGTGCAGATCAACATTATGGAGATTCGCCGTCCTGAGCTGGATGCAAACATAGTAGGCGAAACTATCGCCCGCCAGCTGGAAAGCCGTGTTAGCTACAAGCGTGCCGTTAAAATGGCAATCTCTACAGCTATGCGTATGGGTGCAGAAGGTATCAAAATAAAAGTAGGTGGCCGTTTGGGTGGTGCTGAAATCGCACGTTCTGAAGAATTCAAACAAGGCCGTACGCCATTGCATACTTACCGTATGGATATAGACTATGCTTCTGTATTCGCACTGACAGTATATGGTAAAATAGGTATCAAAGTTTGGATATGTAAAGGTGAAGTACTGGGCAAACGTGATCTGAACCCTAACTTCTCTGCAGGTTCTGACAGCCGTGGCAATGCGGGTGGCCGTCCTGAGGGTGGTGAGCGTCGTGGTGGTGGTGACCGCCGCGGTGGTGGTGAAGGCCGTGGTGAGCGTCGCGGTGGCGGCGGTGGTGACCGTCGTGGTGGTGGACGCCGTTAATAATAATTTTGTAGAGCAACTTTTTAAAATATTGTAACAATGTTACAACCTAAAAAAACGAAACATCGTAAAGCGCACAAAGGCAGGATCAAGGGTAATGCTCAGCGTGGTGCAACAGTAGCTTTTGGTTCTTTTGGCCTTAAAGCTCTGGAGCCAAAGTGGATTACGAACCGCCAGATAGAAGCTGCCCGCCAGGCAATGACGCGCCACATGAAGCGTGAAGGTAATGTGTGGATCCGTATTTTCCCTGATAAGCCAATAACTCGTAAGCCGCTTGAAGTGCGTATGGGTAAAGGTAAAGGTAACCTGGAATTCTGGGCTGCTGTAGTACATCCGGGCCGCATCATGTTTGAACTGGATGGTGTGCCTATGCAAGTAGCTAAAGAAGCGCTGGAACTGGCTGCACAAAAACTTCCTATCAAAACGAAGTTTGTAGTACGCAGGGATTATGCAGGCGCATAGTATTTAGACTAGTAAGCTTTATTAAAATATAAATTGTCTTTTGTAGAAAGACCCAAACAATAATAAAATGGCAAAAGCAAAAAAAGCGAAGAACGTGGATGATTACCGTTCTCTGGATGCTCAGGGTTTGGAATCCAGGATAGGGGATGAGCAACTGCGCCTGAAAAAATTACAATTCAGCCATGCAGTAAATCCGATAGAAAATCCGCTTACCATCCGTCAGCTTCGCCGCACCATTGCGCGTCTGAAAACAGAGCAGCGTAAAAGAGCATTAGGTTTCTAATTAATTTTTATAGATGTCAACAATGACTGAAAGAAAACGTAGAAAAACCCGTATCGGGATAGTGAGCAGCAACAAAATGGAAAAAACCATTACTGTAGCTGTAGAGCGTAAAGTGAAGCACCCGATATACGGTAAGTTCGTTAAGAAAACGACCAAATTCCACGCGCAGGATGATAACAACACAGCCGGCATAGGTGATGTGGTGCGTATTATGGAAACTCGTCCGCTGAGCAAAACTAAGCGCTGGAGGATGGTAGAAATTATTGAAAAAGCTAAGTAATCTTATTTAAAGATGATACAACAAGAATCCCGGCTCAATGTAGCCGACAACAGTGGTGCGAAGGAAGTACTTTGCATACGTGTGTTGGGTAATTCGGGACAGGTATATGCCGGAATTGGTGATAAGATCGTGGTGACCGTTAAGAATGCCCTCCCAGGTGGTGGCATGAAGAAAGGTACCGTATCTAAGGCTGTAATTGTTCGCACTAAGAACAAGCTCCGCCGTAAAGATGGTTCTTATATCAACTTCGACGACAATGCCGTCGTTCTGCTCAACAATTCCGACGAGCCTCGTGGTACCCGTATATTCGGCCCTGTTGCCCGTGAGTTACGTGACAAAGGATACATGAAAATTGTTTCCCTGGCACCGGAAGTATTGTAAAATAAGTTGTACCTTTGCAGCCCGTTAGCAAAATGGGATAAAGGGAAGCGTTAAATTAATAATTGTGAAACAGAGATTTCAACCTAAGTTCAATATCAAGAAAGGCGACAACGTCGTAGTTGTTACCGGTGACGATAAGGACCGCACCAAGCCTCGCAAGGTACTTGCCGTATATCCTCAAAAGAGCCGCGTGCTCATTGAAGGTGTAGGTATAGTTACCAAGCACCTGAAGCCTAACGCTCAAAACCCTCAGGGTGGGATAGTAAAGGAAGAAGCTGCTATACACATCTCTAACGTTATGTTGTGGGATGCTAAGGCTAAAGCTCCTGTACGTGTTAAGCGCGTGCGCAAAGAAGCAAGTTTTGTTCGCGTTTCT
>DASWWE010000090.1:0-10660 GCA_036406055.1 Flavipsychrobacter sp.
TGCCCCCCCGTTTCATGGCTATCAAGGCTACTGTTTGGGTAGAGGATGGGCCGGGCAGCATCTGGCAGAAAGCGTTATACTCCACCAATTCTTCTTCTGTTACATCCTTTCTTTTATGAACGAAGGTTTTAGACATCATACCTATATGGCCCAACGGGCCACCAAAAGCCGTGACAGCATACATGAACACAGCTTTCAAAAACGGTATGTGGCGAAGCAACATGCGCATTCAAACCTTTAACAGGCCTGAAAAGTACTCACAAAAAAGCTAATTGCATAAACTATGGCATTTACGTTGCGGTTTTGTATCTTGCAGCGCAAATCTGGTACAGTACATGAAATCTCTAATACTTAACGCTTTCTACGATTCAGTTCAATATAACATCGGTTGGATCATCAGCTACGTTTTCATTTTCCTGATGGTGATAGAACTGATATATGTGATGGCTAAATACCTGGGTGGCGATAAAAAATAATTGTCCCTTGGCAGTTTCGCCTCAAAATATTGCAGATATACGAAAGGATTATCAGCTGGCCGCCCTTGATGAAAAGACGGTAGGCGATGATCCTTTTGCTTTTTTCCATAAGTGGTTTGCCGAAGCGCAGATATCGCATGCAGATGAAGTAAATGCGATGGCCCTGGCAACGGTAAATGCCATGGGCATACCACATGCCCGCATCGTGCTGCTGAAAGGCCTGGATGATAAAGGATTTGTCTTCTTTACGAATTATCATAGCGTAAAAGGGCAGGATATATCTGAAAACCCACATGTTTCGCTTGTTTTCTTCTGGAAGGAGCTGGAAAGGCAGGTATGCATAGAAGGCGTTGCCGAAAAAGTAAGTGCCGAAGAAAGCGATGCCTATTTCGCTTCCCGCCCCGAAGGCAGCCGCCTGGGCGCATGGGCTTCCCCACAAAGTCAACAGATACCAGGCAGGGCAGTACTGGATGAAAACTACAGTAAATACCAGCAGGAATTTGGCAGTGATATACCCCGCCCTCTTCATTGGGGTGGCTACCGTGTTATTCCCACCCAGATAGAATTTTGGCAAGGCCGTACCAGCCGCATGCACGACCGCATCTTCTTTACACTGGATGCCGAGAATAACTGGCAGAAAAGCCGCCTGGCACCTTAGTGCTTTACAATAGCTTACACATTAATATTATTTAGTCAACATATGTTAACAGGCAGATAACAGCCTTGTGACTGTGGCATGCTTACCTTTGGTCATTGTTGGTGTATAGCCTGTTGATAAACTGTTGATTAATTGTGTATAAGTTATCCACAATTGTTTATAATATGATAGTTACAGAGTATTTTGCACTTTATATATATTATAAAAAACAAGAAAAGTATTGCCTATAAACATTTAAAGGGCCAAAACTTTATCAACATCTGTGAAGCTTGCTTTTTTCACATATAGAGGCACCGGAGAGGAGATCAGGGATCTCATAATGCCCTTTTTTGCAATACACAACGATTTGAATGCAAACCCATGCAAATTCATATACTTATGCGCAAGTTCATATACTCGTTATCCATAAGCAGTCTGCTGATGGCCGGTGCATGCTCTGCCCCGCAGAAGACTATTTATTTTGCAGATAACAGCGCACAAAACCCTGCAGTGCAGGTAGAAAACATAGAGCGGCGCAAAGAAGCAACGATATTGCCGGAAGATATCATTGCCGTGAAAGTATCTACCATCAGTAGTATACTGGATAAAAGCGGGGGTAATCCTGCCGCTATCTTCAACGAAGGTGGTACGTCATTCAGCATTGCGTCTTCAGGCGGGGCAGGTGGTGGCAACAGCGCTTCCAACATGGGCTACCTTGTGGATGCCAATGGATTTATAGACTACCCCGTAGTGGGCAAGCTGAAAGTTTCGGGCCTAACGCTGCGCCAGTTGAAAGAATTATTATCTGATAAGCTTACCGCATACGTAAAAAGCCCTGTGGTAGAGGCTAATATCATTAATTACCGCATCACAGTACTGGGCGAGGTAAACAGGCCGGGTACTGTCATATCTCCTAACCAGAAGATGAGCATAGTAGATGCCATAGCAGCCGCAGGCGATATGCCTATTACCGGCCGCAAAGATAATGTGCTGGTAGTACGCGAAACGGAAGGCAAGCGTGAATTTGCCAGGCTGAACCTGAATAGTAAGAATGTATTTAACAGTCCGTATTTCTATTTAAAACAAAACGACCTTATATATGTAGAACCGGCAAGGATACGCCGCCAGGAAAACAACGATTTCATGCGTGTGTACCTGCCGATATTCACTACCCTGCTGTCAACAGCATTGGCAATATATGGTATCGTACAAATATCCAAGTAACCTAGCGAAAGCCTAAGATGGAACCAAACCAACAACAGTTTTCAGACAGGATTATAAAGCAGTTAAATTCGTCTTTCGACTTTAAGCGCTTGCTGGGCACGCTGCTCAGCAACTGGTATTGGTTTGTTCTTTTAATATCTATTACTCTTACTGCAGGTTTTCTTTATTTACGATATACTACACCTATCTACGAAATAAACAGCTCGATACTGATAGACGAGAACCAGGAAAATGTGGCCAAAAATGTAATGAGCCAACTGGATCCTCAAAATGACAAGTCGAAAGTCAACCTCTTCAATGAAAAAGTGATCCTGCAATCGCAAGATTTGGTAGCTAAAGTGGTGGATTCGCTGGATATGAATGTACGCTATTGGGCAATGGGCCGCATCAAGGAAACTGAGATATATGATGAAAGCCCTATCAAAATTATATTTGATACCACCGGTTTTTCAGGTGTACCGGTGCAGCTACAGGTAAAACAGGTAACGCATGGCCAGTTTGAAGTAACCGGCCCTGATAATATTACCGAACGTGTGCTATACGACACTTGGGTACGGAAAAACTACGGCAGGTATAAAATACTATACACCAATGGCCCTCGTGTAAATGCAGGTTATCTTAAAACAACCGAATTCATTGTTAAGATAACACGCATGGAGGAAGCTGTAGGCGTCGCTGCCGCTTCGTTTGATGTAGACCTGAATGATGGCCGTACCAGCCTGCTGGACCTGCAATATTGGGATAACCTGCCTCAACGCGGTATCGACTTCATGAAGGTGCTTATATATTACTATCAAAAGCGCGAGCTGGAGAATATTAATATGACCGCTGAAAAAACACGTGGTTTTATTAATGAAAAGAAAGCCTCTATCATGGAAGACCTGCGCGGTATGGACAGCCTTACCGTTAGCATCAAGCAGGATAACGATGTGGTAGACCTGAAAGCACAAACCGGCGCCTTCCTGAACGAAAAAACCGCTGCCGAAACAACCATAGAACAATTACAGATAAAGAAGCAAGTGCTGAATGCTATTAAAAACATTGCGCAAAGCGGTAGTAATAAAGTAATAACCGCGGGTGGTATTGATGACCCTATATTGGGGCAGCTAATAGTAGAGCACAACACTACCCTGCAACGTAAAGAGCAACTGGCACGCAATACAGGCCCTGAAAACCCGGTATTGAAAGAGCTGGAAACTGAGCTGGATGAGATACGCCGTCGTATATCGGACGCAGCAGAAAGGGCCGACCGTACCGTAAGCATTACACTGGCCAATGCATATAACAATGTACGTGAGAATGAAGACCGCATACGCAATACGCCTACTGTAGAGCGTGATATGCGTGACGCTAACAGGGGATATGATGTATTGCAGAGCATTTACCTGTTCCTGTACCAGAAAGGTGTGGAAAATGAGATAAACGTATATGCAGCTACCAACAAATCGAAAGTAGTAGTAGTACCCTATACATCTGGCATACCCATCAGCCCCATTCCAAAGAACATCTATGCTATGATGTTTATGATAGGTATGCTGATACCGGGCAGTATATTGATAGCCCGCGAAATGCTGAATAACAAGGTTATCAATGATCATGATATTGAATCGCTTACCAATATACCGATGGTAGGCACCATCAGCCGTGTAGAAGCGGCTACCAATCGTGAAAATACCATTGTAGTGGGTCCGCACATCCGCACCGGCGTGGCAGAACAATTCAGGCTGATACGCGCCAACCTGGAGTTTATGGCAGCAGCACAAAATAACCGCGTGCTGATGATTACTTCCAGTTCAAGCGGCGAGGGCAAGTCCTTTATCTCCATCAACCTGGGCATTACTATGACGCTTGCTAAAAAGCGCGTGGTTATCATGGAGTTCGACCTTCGCAAACCTAAAATATCACAATACCTGGGCCTCCCTAATGATGGCGGCATCAGCGGCTACCTGGCCGGCATCAATGGTTTGGAAGGTGCATTGAAAGCATCGGGCATACATGAAAACCTGTACATAGCCAACTGTGGCCCCATCCCTCCCAATCCCGGCGAACTACTGGTATTACCTAAAACAGCACAACTGATACAGGAACTACAGGAAATGTTTGACGTAGTGATCATAGATACTGCACCGATAGGTATGGTGTCTGATGCGCTTATTTTGTCTCAATACGCCGGCATCAACTTGTTTGTGGTACGCCAGTCGTACACCGTAAAAGACCAGGTGCGTATGTTTGATGTGCTGCATAAAGACGGTAAGATCCAAAACCCGGCAATCATCTTCAACGGTGTGGAATTCCTGAAAAAATATGGCTATGGCTATGGTGGCAGCGGCTATGGATACTCTTATGGCTACGGATATGGCTATGGGTATTACGATGAAGGAAAGAGCAAAAAGAAAACCGGTATTTCTGGCCTGTTCATGAAGCAACAAGAGGGATAATTGCATTCACATATCAATAACAAACAGCATAACTAATCTGTTGATATTAATAGATAGTTTTGCCACTGATATTTTTTAGAGAGATCTGATATGAAATTCAGGACAGAAGCCATTAACAGCTCGGCAAAACTATACCGGTACTTCACCCCTTCACAAAAGAAAAAGTTTTTGTGGATAGTAGTGCTGACATTCATCAGTTCCATCAGCGACCTTGTAGGGCTTTCTTTTGTTATCCCTGTAGTGGGACTTGTGCTTTCAGATACTTTTCACAATAGCCTTGTTGCTGCCATTCCTTTTCTTGATGGTTTTAGCAAAGAAACATTACTGTTATATACTGTAGCCATCTTCTTTGTTATTATTGTAGCTAAGAACTTATTCGGGCTATACATCAATAAGCTGCAGGTAACCTTTGTACGCAACTTCTACCTGTCATCTACCATGAATGTGCTGGAACGTATATACAGCCGCTCATTACTGGATATACAGAAAGACACATCCAACGAACTGGTAGCAAAGCTTACCTACTACCAAGCGGCGCTGTGCAGCAATGCAGCTATATCAACCATCATATTGATAAATGAGGCCATGATATTCATCCTCACGGCCTTAACCATCTGCTTCTACGATTGGAAACTATTCATGTTGCTGATAGTAGTAATGATACCTACTATGGGCATTTTCTATGCACGTGTAAAGAATATGATAAAAACTGCCGGACATGAAAAGACCCTTTTCAGCACAAAACTGCATGCCGGTGCGCAGGAAATGATATTTGGCTATACCGACATTAAAGTTGCCGGCACAGAAAATCATTTCAAACAAAACTTTAAAAGCTTTGCACAAAACTTCAGCAAACAACAAAGCAAGCTGGACTTTATGATGTTTGTACCTACCCGCATCATAGAGATCACCATTTTCCTTTGTATCATTCTGATACTGCTGTATGGTGTATTTGTAATAAAAGATGCAGAAAAGATCATTACAACCATCACACTTTTTTCTGTTATTGCTTATCGCAGCATACCATCGGTAAACAGGTTTGTGATAGCGATGAACAACCTGAATTCTACGGACTTCGTTTTTAAAGACCCCGACTTTGAATTGCTGAAAGAAACAGAAAAAAGCAAGCCGGGCACGCCCATACATTTCAAACAACATATCAGGTTTGAGAATGTTTCTTATCAGTACCCTGGAGATGATAAGGAAGTGATCAGGAACTGTAACCTAGAAATAAAGAAAGGGGAAAAGATAGGTATCATCGGCACATCGGGTGCGGGGAAATCTACATTGATAGGCAATATACTTGGCTTCCTGTACCCTACGCAGGGCCAGATAAAAATAGACGATACAGTTCTTTCCAAAGAGAATATTTCAGAATGGTGGAAGATACTGGGGTATGTGCGCCAGGAAGTATTTATCATGAACCGCACATTTGCAGAAAACATTGCCATAGGCGAAACAAAAGAAAACATAGACATGGAGCGCCTGCAAAAAGCGGTAAGGCTGGCCAGTCTTAGTGAATTGGTAAATGGCTGGAGTGATGGTTTATTTACGATGCTGAATGAGCGTGGCAATAACCTATCGGGTGGGCAGAAGCAACGCATAGCTATAGCGCGTGCTATATACAAAGGTGCACAGGTATTGGTATTTGATGAAGCTACTTCAGCACTGGATTCTAAAACAGAAGAAGAGATAACCAATTCTATACGGGAACTGGGGCATGAAGACCTTACTATCATTATCATAGCGCACCGCTATACTTCATTAAAATATTGCGATAAAATATACAAACTGGAGCGTGGTGAAATTAATGACACACTTACCTACAACCAGCTTATCACTACATACGCCAACGAAACAACTGCTTAGCCCTCTAAATGTAATCATATGAACCACTTAGTATCTGTAGTCGTACCTAATTATAATTGTGAAGAATATCTTGACAAGTGCCTGGAGCATATTGTAAACCAAACCTACCCTAACTGGGAATGTATTGTTTGCGATAATGGCTCTTCAGACCGTTCTGTAGAGATTATTCAAAAATGGGCGGCCCAAGACAGCCGTATACGCGTGCTGATAAATGAAGTAAACCAGGGATTGATCAACTGCTATAACCGCATGTTTTTCGATGCCAAAGGCGACTTCATTATGATACAAGATGCAGATGACTGGTGTGATGTGACAAGGATAGAAAAACAACTGGCTGTATTTGCGGAACACAATGTAGGCCTTTGCCTTACCAACTCTGTTTTTTATTCACCACTGGCGTCACCGGATTATCAAAAGAAAACAGGCTCAGGGTTAATAGTTGCCAGTTCAGATGAGGTATGGGCGCCTGCTACCATCATGTTCAAACGTGAGATACTGGAACATATACCTGGTTTTCACAAATACTTCGACCGCCTTACCAGTTACGACAGGTACTTGATACTGGAGATACTGGATATGTATGGCGGTTATTACCTGGATGAATACCTGTACTATGTATGGGCCAGGCCCAACTCAGACCATCGCAGTATAGACCTGACAGAGCCGCGCGCACTGCTGAAGATACTATCGCATGATATATACAAGATACTGAAAGAACAACGTATAAAAACAGGTACAGACCTGCTGAAGAGCAAAGACGAGAAAGGCATGAAAGCATTGGAAGAAAAAATGCTGAATGACAAACAATACCTGGCAGATAAGCTGCGCATGTATGCCTGCATACAAATAGACCACGGCAATTTTGCTGATGGACAATACCTACTGCTGGAAGCTATAAAAACTGCTCCGTTCTTTGTAAAAAACTATCAGTCACTTTTGTACCTGTTGCGTAACAAGTTCAAGGGCTCGAAACATACAGCCAACCTGTTTGCTATAGCAGCACAAAGCTCAGTTGCCTTATTATCGGAAGTTGAGACATGCGGCGCGCTATGAAAGTAAGTATAGTGATGTGTGCGTATAATGTAGCGCCCTATATAGATAGGGCTATACAATCTGTGCTGCATCAAACTTATACTGACTGGGAACTTATCATTAGCGATGACAGGTCCACAGACGAAACAATTGCCATCGTAGAAAAATATCTTTCAGATAGTCGCATCAAGCTATATCGCCACGAGAAGAATGTAGGTTATGTAGCGAACAAGAACCGCGCATTCAGCTATGCTACAGGTGAATTGCTAACGCAACTGGATGCCGATGACACCAGTACACCAGACCGTATCGCTTTACAGGTAGCTGTGTTTGAAAACAATCCGCACATCAAAATATGCGGCAGCAATTATACTATCATAGACACAGAAGATCGTATTCTGGAAAGCAAATCGTATAACAAAGATTTCCTGGTTACAGAGCTGGCACTTGAATATCCTTTTTGGTATCCGGGGCTCATGTTCAGAACAGAATTGATTACGGAATTCGGTAATTTCTCTGAATACTTCAATGGAATATATGGCGATGATCATTTCTGGACCATGCGGGTAAATACCAGGTATCCTATCTATTTTATAAAAAAAGCTTTATACGGTTACCGTATCAATCCACATTCGCTTACCAATGTGCTGGATAAGCCCAGAAAACTGATAGCGCAGGATATCATCAAAGAATTATACAGGCAGCTGAAAGAAACCAAAACTGATTGGTTATCGGAAGGCAATGAAACAGGTATGAAAGCCTTTGAAGATTCTTTGTATCAAAACAAAGCCTTGATGGCAGAGCGGTACCGTGTATGGGCAGCAAAAGCAATAGATAAAAAGAACTGGCATCAGGCATGGTCTTTGCTGAAAAGCTGCCTGAAAACAGGTAAAGCAGGAGGCATGGGATACCGTACATTATTTTATTATTTTAAACATAGGTATTTACGAACCAATTAAAGCCGTCAGCAACGCATGAATATACTTTTGGTTACAGAAGTAATACATCCCGGTGGCGCAGAAACATTTGTGCTGCGCCTTTCCAATGCCTTGCGTCAAAAAGGACACAACGTCCGCATATTTACTTTTTACAAACACCTTTTCAATGAAGGATTGTATAAGGAATTTACTGAGGCTGTACCCATAACACATGCCGAGATTCCTTTTCCACGATTGATGGGCAAGATTGATTCAGCATTGTTCAGGCTGAACATTAATTACAGCGTTCGCGATACCTTCATCAAGCATTCATTAAAAAAACTGGTAAGGGCATTTGCTCCAACCGTTATACACAGCCACCTGTTAAAAGCAGATAAGCTATGCCTGCAGGTGGCAAAAGGTAAAAATATACCGGTGGTAACCACCATACACGGCGATTATTTACAGTTCTACAATAAGACACAACAGAATATCCCTATACCGCTACTGCAGTATGCGGCGAAGGCCAGCTATAACCTGCAGCACCTGGCCCATGTAGTCTGTATTTCTGATAAACAAATACAATTCTTCAAACAGCAGTTTGATAACTATACCAAAGGAAAAATATCAAAAATATACAACGGCTATGATGGTAAAGTAACAGGAGATCCTGGTTCATTGCGAAAGCAGTTAGGAATACCGGAAAACGATTTCATCTTCGGGATGGTATCGAGAGGCATAACGGAGAAAGGATGGGAAATAGCTATAAAAGCTTTCCTGCAATTAAATAAGCCGGATACGCATTTATTATTAGTAGGCGAAAGTGAATACCTGCAAACATTAAAAAGCATATACTCATCTCATAAAAACATTCATTTTACCGGTCAGTCAGACAAGCCACTGGAATGGATAGCTATGATGGATGTGGGGTTACTGCCTACCACCTACCCATCAGAAAGTTTACCTACTGTTATTATAGAATACTTGTGCTGCGGCATACCATCTATAGCATCCGATGCCGGAGAGATTGTAAACATGCTGCAAGTTGAAGGTAAAAAGGCCGGCATTATAACACCGATTGAAAACAATACGGTACATGTAAATGCGGTAACTGCAGCAATGAACCAATACATGAATGATACGGCCCTTTATAATGAACATAAAAAGAATGCTGCGGCATGCTATGAACAATTTGATATGGACAAGTGCATAGCCGCCTATTGTGCCGTGTATGAAAATGCTGCATCTAAAGCTCATTAAACACCTCGAAAACGACGAATATGCGATTTGCCATAAGAGATGACGATACCAATTTTTTCACGCAACCGGAACAGCTTACCAAGTGCTACCAGGATATCTGGAATGAATTTGCCCCTACGCTGTGCCTGATATCGAAAGTGAAAGGCAACTGGGAGCATTGGGTGCATCGTATATATCGCGATAAACAACAGACAGACTGGAATACCTGGAAAGCCGACGATACGGCTCACCCCATAGAAAACAACAATGAGCTTGTCTACTTTTTAAAAGAAAAAATAAAAGAAGGAAAACTGGACATCGGGTATCATGCAAAATATCATCGCAATGAAGACCCTGTGCTACCAGCCGATAGGAGCAACAACTATGTACGCGGTGCAGAATACTATACTACAAGAGATGTAACCAACGAGATAAAAAATGAAGTGGCGCATCTTAGCCATCTGTTCCAGTACCCTATCAGCGTATTCACCCCACCCCAAAACCTGTTATCGCTGAAAGGTTATCATGCCGTATTAGCCGCAGGGCTCAATATTTGTGGCGGTGGTATTTCTTTTTACAAAAAGGAAAAAGACCTGAAAGGTCTGATAAATATAGCCAGGCAACTGGTTTTTAAAATAAACAGAAAGGATGCTGATTATGCCAGGGTTTTAAAGTTTAGCAATCATACAGAGATTGCATACCATTATCCTTTGCAACCAGGCACCAGGCTCAATACTTTGATAGATGATTTTGAAATGGTGCGCAGTTATAACGGCGACTTTGTATTATCAACGCATTATGTAGAATTTGATTACCCAATGGTATATG
>DASWWE010000091.1:0-4933 GCA_036406055.1 Flavipsychrobacter sp.
CCTGTAAAGGGCCTCTCTGTTGAATGATCGGTTTAAAAGACTAATGCGAAATCGTCAACTTGCCGGTTTTGATTTGTGTGTTTTCTGCGTCAACTATTTTATAGAAATACAAGCCGTTTGCAAGGTCAGATACAGAAAGACTATGGGCAGAGCCATTCATTTTTTCCTGTGCTACCGTTCTGCCGCTCATATCCATGATGATAATATTACCTGTTATGCTTTTGTCTGATGAAATTTGCACCACGTTATTAGCAGGATTAGGATACACATCTACTTTCGTATCATTTTGTATTGTACCTACTGAAGTGGTAGCATAGCTGAAACCAAATTCAAACCACATTGGTAGGTGATTACCGGCTGCTAAATTGAATTTACCGGCTATCGCCTTGCCCGCTGAGTTCTCTGAAGAATAAGTGCAATTGAACCCTGCATCACCCGATACCTCTACAACCAGTGTTTTTGTGTTATCATATTGAAATGGCTTAGATAATGTAAACTCTATCCACCCCGGTGTAGAAACAGTATAGGTGGCCTGGTTGAAAACCTCTGTAACGGTATAGAAGGCCGGATCTATTTTTGTATTATCCCAGGCGGTATCTGTAGTTTGCGCCAGTTTTATGATCACCTTTTTCATGTTGAATGTCTGGGTCACCTTGGGATCGGCACGGAAATACACTTTAGTGATGCTGCCAGATGCTACCGTTCCGCTGCCCGACATTGGTTTTATATGCTTGGGTGGATACAGTACTTGCGAACGCTCAAACAAAGTATCTGTGTTAGCAAAAGGTACCTTATAAGTGGACGTTGCGTTCTTGTAGAATGCGTACGTCGGCGTATTGGTGTTGTTCTGTGCATTCATTGTAAAGGCACATAGCAAGGGTGTAATAGTAAGTACAATTCGGGTGATTTTTTTCAGGAGTAATGTCTTTTTCATGTTTATATTTTTGAACAAAGACAATTCCTTTTTTTCAATAGTTAGAGCTTTGAGCCCTTTGATTGACGAATGGTTAATGTTGGGTGACGAGCGTCGTAAATAACAAGAAAATACAGGCTGTTATCAGGCAATAAAGCCCTTTAGGTCGAATTCTAAATAGGCATACGCAGGTTTGCCGGGTTCCGATTGCAGCTCCAGGTTTCCTTTGATGGCCGATATCTTTTCTCGCAATTGCACTGTATTGAGTGTGTTAACCGCAGGCGCCGTATTTTCGGCATCTTCACCTTCTATGCTAAAGCTCAGCAGGTCATTTATGCAACTCAGTTGCACAAGCAATGGGCGCTCTCGTTTCGTTTTTTGGATGATTTGTTGTACCAGTTCCTGTACTATACGATATATAGTTAGCTCTATTTCTTTATCTATAGCCGGCACATGGCCATATTCCTGGAAGTCGATCTGTTTCTTTTGTGTTTTGCCTAGTCTGTCGCAAAAAGAGGCGAGGGCAGTGGCCAATCCTTCTTGTAATAACAGGTCAGGTAAAAGGTTGTGAGCCGTCTTTCTTACGTTTTGAGTTACCTCGTTCAATTGATAAAAGACAGTGCTCAGTTTTTCCCTCCTCACGGTTGCAGGTGCCGCTGTCTTTTGTTGCATACTTTCTATCTTTAACCGTATAGCCCATAGCTGGCTGGCAATGCTATCATGCAGGTCTCGCGCTATGCGTTCGCGTTCCTGTTCTTCGCCCCGCATCCGGGCTTTCAGGTGGTTTATTTCTTTCGATTGCTGTAGTTGCGCTATCTGCGCTTGTTGCAGCGTTTGCTTATTTCTGTAGTTTCTAACCACTGCAAAGCTTACAGAAAAAAGCAGTAGCGTTCCCATTACGCTAATACCCATCCAGAAATTGGTTCGTTGCAACTGGCTATCTTGTTTCCTAATGATAAGTTTTTGAGCCAATAGTTGCCTGTCTTTTTCGGCAGTACGTGCCTTACTTACAGCTTCCAGGAAACGATCTTTTGCCTCTGTATATCTTTCCGCTTTGGCTTCCTGGTGCCGTTTCAGAAGGTCACAAGCTTCTTTATAGCGGCCGGTAGCAGCACATATATGTGCTGCTATCTGTTCTATGCGGTTTAGCAGGTCTTTTTGTTTTCGTTCATATGCCTTTTCCAGCATCGGCATCATGATGCGGTAGGCTTTATCATACTTTTTCATGGCATAATACACAGCCGCCCTTTCAGACTCTGTACTCATTTCTGCTAATTGTTGTACCGACTTTTCAGCTGTGGCATAGCTTTCATCCAGGTAGCGAAGCGCTTTTTCGTATTCGCCCTTATCTTCAGCCACCCTGGCAAGGCCTAGCAGGCTATGGCGTTCCGATGCTTTAATGCCGGGGTATGTACGCGCTATCTGTATGGAAAGCTTAAAGTATTTTTCTGCTGTATCCAACTGGTTGCTCTGTTCAGAAGAAGAGCCTAATAGGTTATACAACTGGCCCAATGCCTGGTAGTTCTTTCTTCTTTTAGCTATTTCTATGCCCTTGTGTGCCAGTTCCGCGGCATATTTACGCTCGCCCAACTGCTCCCAGCTCCAGCACAATGCAGCATATACGTTTGATGAGTCCGGTTTGCCAATCGGGATAGCTCTTCCTTTCAGTAACTGCAGTGCCGTATCGTAGCATTTTAAAGATTCGTCATTCTGCCCCAGGTGAGAGTACGCGGCACCCAGCAACCGGTATGTACTGTTGGCCTTTTCAATGTTCTCTGGCATTAATGTGTAGGGTATGAGTTGCTTTAAAGTTTCAACGGTTTTCTCGTTTTTTCCCTGCGCATGATATGCCCATGCTATATAGTAATAACATTGATTGATGCCTCTTTTATAGCCTATTCTATGCGATTGTCTGAGCAAGGCCTCCAACATCTTCATCGCGGCTTCAGGCTGCTTATCCAGGTTATCCCTTGCTGCGTCTATGGCTTCTCTTAGGGTAGCTGTATCAGTGCCGGTTTGCTGCCATTTATTGGTTATGGTCGTAGGTTTATCCTGTGCAATAGCAGTGCAGTTGCATATAAGCAATATCAGGATAAACATCAACGCGCGTGGCATAACACTAAAAAATACGTTTTTCCCGTAGATTACAAGTGTTCGATACGTGTTTTACGTAGATAATTCAGCATATCACGTAGAAAAAACGGAAAAGCGGCAGGAATAAATAGTAATGAAATGGAACAATGTCCTATAACATAAAGATGCCCCAATTAAGGGGCATCTTTATTATGGAGTGATATAAATTTTATCAGTTTTTATCACATTGCTTTTATGGCCAGCTTTGTCCTTTACGTATATCTCATAGTCCAGCGTATCTCCATCCGGGTGGTCGGGGCGCAGCAGCAGGAAGAGGGATGCATATACCCTTACGGTACAAGCCGCATTGATACCCTCGCCGGGTGTAATAGCATCAGAAGGTATCGTTGGCAGGAAATACGGATTCTCCTGGTTAGAACGGCTGTCTTTTAAATAAATATCATGCACACCTGTTTGGGGGTCATTGCCAATATCGCCATCGCCATCCTGGATGGTGAAAATGATATTAACTGTATCTTTGGCAGAACCGGATTGCACAGTATTAGGTACCAGTCTTTGATACGTTATGATAGGTGACGTACCAATGTTGGCTTTCTTTTTACAGGCACCTAGGATAAGGGTGGCAGTGGCCATTAAAACAAGATATGATCTCATATATCTCAAAGTTATACAAAAGTGTTATACAAAAAAGAGGGATTTGATGCTGATTTTATAAAAGACATCAGCGCGGCAAACTTTGCAGAAAAGGCATTGTCCCTGTTTCAGTATCAATATAGCAACAACTATATATACGGGCAATACGTAGATGCCATACATGTAGACCCGCAAGCGGTAACTACATTGCAGGCTATACCGTTTCTGCCCATTTCATTTTTTAAGACACACCGGGTAACCTCGGGCGAGCAGGCACAGTGCCCGCTGGTATTTCAAAGCAGCGGCACTACTGGAGAGGCTACCAGCAAACACTATGTGGCCGATGAGCATATCTATCATCAGTCTCTATTGAAAGGGTTTGAACAATTCTATGGGTCAATAGGCAATTATGCCATCTTAGCCTTATTGCCTTCTTATCTCGAACGCAGTAATGCGTCATTGGTACACATGGCTAAAACGCTGATGCACGATAGCGGCCATGCGGCTAACGGCTTTTACTTGGATGAATATGATAAGTTGGCCCAAGTGCTGCAAACATTGGAAGCCGCTAAGCACCCCACCTTGTTATTAGGGGTCACATTTGCCCTCCTTGACTTTGCAGAGAAGCACCCCATGCAACTGTCGCATACTATAGTAATGGAAACAGGTGGTATGAAGGGCAGGCGGCAGGAATGGACCCGCACGCAGGTACATGATTATCTCCGGCAGCAATGGCAATTGCAGCAAATACATTCTGAATATGGCATGACGGAATTGCTATCTCAGGCATATGCACTGCACGATGGCGTTTTCCAGTGTGCCGATACGATGAAAGTATTTATAAGGGATGTGAACGACCCGTTCGATGTGAAAGAGAGTGGTAATGGTTGTCTCAATGTTATAGACCTTGCCAATATTCATTCGTGCAGTTTTATCGCTACGGAAGATATTGCTACACTATATAAAGACGGCAGCTTCGAGGTATTAGGGCGTATGGATCATACAGCATTAAGAGGGTGCAACCTAATGGTTGTATAATAGATAAATTTATTTCAGAAGAGATTTGTTTGTTATTAAATCTCACTTATCTTTGCAGCCCGAAGTTCTTAAAACACATGCCCAGGTGGCGAAATTGGTAGACGCACTGTGTTCAGGTCGCAGCGCCCGCAAGGGTGTGATGGTTCGAATCCATTCCTGGGCACCTTTAGAACTTTGATAGCCTTCCGTTCAAAACGGAAGGCTATTTTTTTGTGCGTATGCTATCATGGCAAACAAAAAAAGGAGCCCACCGGG
>DASWWE010000092.1:0-2830 GCA_036406055.1 Flavipsychrobacter sp.
TGAAGTATGGTACAAAAAACCGCAGCCGGAAAGACATTAATGACCAACTGGATAAAATAAAGACGAGCATCAATTTTTACGGTAGTACCAATACATTGTATGCATCTATCAATACAGATAAAGAAAACTTTGCTGCTGCCATGGATTTGCTGCAGGATATGTTGTTGCACCCTTCCTTTGACGAGAAAGAGTTTGATAAACTGGTATTGGATGCAAAAGCCGACTTGGAAGCATACATGTCTGACCCCGGCAATGTATCATCAGAAGTGTTAATGAAACGGATGAACCTGTACCCTAAAGGCCACCCATTCTATCCTCAAACATCTGAAGAGCAGCTTGCAGCTATAAAAGATGTAACATTAGGAGATATCAAATCGTTCTACAAAGACTTTTATGGCGGCAGTGCAGGATATACAACATTTGTTGGCGGTCTGGATGCAGAGCAAGTAAAAGGTGAGCTGGCTAAATCGTATAGCAACTGGACAGCTAAAACACCGTTTAAAGATATTGAAGAGAAATACTTTGATGTAAAAGGTGGTGTGGAAACTGTACAGATAAATGATAAGACTAATGCAACGATGCAAGGTGGCCTGAATATCAACATGACCCAAAAAGACCCCGATTTTGTTGCATTGACAATGGCTAATGAAATGCTGGGCGGAGGTGCCTTCCTTTCTTCCCGTATCCCCCAAAGGCTTAGGGAAGCTGAAGGTATGAGTTATGGTGCCGGTTCTTATTATAGTGCAGACTATAAATATCCTTCCGGTTCATGGGGTGTATATGCTATCTTCAACCCGCTGTATAAAGATAAGCTGAATACTGCGCTCAATGAAGAGATAAAGAAAGCACTGGCTAATGGCTTCACTGAGCAGGAATGGAAAAGCTCGTTAGATAGCTGGTTGCAGCAACGCAAGATATACCTGGATAATAATAACGCCCTGGTAAACATGCTGAACACTTATATGTACAATGGCAAAGACCTGAATTTCTATACAGAAATGGAAACAAAGGCTAAAGCACTAAAAGTAAATGAGATAAATACTGTGATGAAGAAATATTTAACGCCTGATAAGATCATTCTTATCTATGCGGGCGATTTTACAAAGAAGTAATAGATGATAAATAAGCCACCTGCAAGGTGGCTTATTTATTGAATTTATTGCTTGGCAAACTGACGCTTAAGTGAATGCCCGTTTTTATTATTCAACTCGATTATATACATGCCTGGTATAAGGTCTTTAATGTCTATTGTGCTCATGTGATTAGTAAAAGAGCAAATACCCGTAATCGCTTTTCTTCCCATAAGATCATAAATAGTGTAAGGTACAACTGATAATTTTTCAGCTTTTACAACTAATGTATTAATAGCAGGATTTGGGTAAACAGACACTATGCTATCAAAATTTGTATTGCTGATTCCGGCCGGATAGACGTAAACAGTTATATCATTACACGGAGTAGGTGGGTTAATACAAGTACCTTCACCCCTTACATAATAGGTAGTAGTGGTTGCAGGGCTAACTACTGTTTGCCAAAATGCGTTTATCTTCTTCCCACCGCATGAACCTTCATACCATATCCATTCTGCTGCATCATTCAGATACCCATTAACTTTCAAAGTATCATTTTCGCCAATACCAATTATGCCTTTGGCATCAATGCTGTAAATTACAGGATTACCTAATGATGGTATAGTAGCGGTTTCAACAGAAATTTTATATTTTGTAGCATCACTATACGCTACGTAAGGTATTCCATTACTATCAATTGCCACAGCTGTTTGTTGTGTAAAATTTAAAAAAGGCTGAATTCTCACCCATGTTGTATCGCTGCACATTTTGTATAAATTTCCTATGCCAGAGGTTGCCATTAAATAAGGGATGTTGTTTTTATTAATATACATGGTTGTAAAATCATAATCATGCGATGTTCCCCCTATCCCATAAGGCATACCCTTACCGAAATCAACCCAATTAAAAGATTCATATTTTTTTACAAAAAATAACTGATGAGATACTCCATCTATGTATGAAACAATTGGTGTTCTATTTCTATCTGTTGTTATATTAATTCCATAAATGGAATTCCCTATGCCCGGACTATGTATAACACCCCCAAGTGGCAACCATGCACTGCCTGTAAACTTCATAACCGATAATGAGCAGGCGATATAAGCATCACAAGCAACGTATGGCACATCATTTTCATCAGCAGCAATTTTACATCTTACTTCAGTGGCTGTAAATTCTTTATTGCCTACAATATTCCAGTTTGTACCATCAAATTTCTCTACTGTAGATTTTTTTGAGGGTTCCTGATAAGCAACAAAGAAAGTGCCTGCAGCAGATATACAGAAATTAGGCTTGCTATATGGCAGCAGTGTAATAGCTTTTTGATTACCGACTAAGACCCAATTGCTCCCGTCAAATTTTTGTACTGTTAGCTTACCATTCTGTAGCAGTGCTACATATGGTACACCTGAAGGGTCTAGTTTCAAGATAGCTGCATTGGCGAATGTTGTTGTCGGGATGCTATTACCAACTTGTATCCATGAGAATATACCATCATATTTTACTACAGTCATTTTACTAACTGCAGAATCGGCGTATAATAAGTATAAATTATTTAATTTGTCAAGTTGCAATGATAGAGGTTTGGCAAATCTTCCTGAAAATGAGGTATCACCTACATATTGCCAAATTTCTCCTCTAAAAGTTGTATCGTCACAATCCGTATTATTCAGCACATATCCTACCGGCATTGTTGTTGAAATTAAAGTGCTAGACGGGTCTCCTAATAGATCACAATCTCTATCCCTGTACCAAGTTTT
>DASWWE010000093.1:0-11384 GCA_036406055.1 Flavipsychrobacter sp.
TTTTTATCCATTATCTCCATGGTTGCCTTCTGAGGTATGATGAGGGCATTGTTGAATGGCTCCTTTACAAGGATATTACCCGTTTCGCCATGCCTTAACAAGCCCTTGGGATTGGGGAAAGTGGCCCTGAAAGCGATATTACCTGTTTCATTATTAAAGTCGGCCTCGATGGTTTCAACTATGCCAGGATATTCAAATTCCTGGTTGTTGGCCATCTTCAGATGCACTTTCATAAGGCTATCATTCTTTGCATTAGCCTTGAAGTTTAGGTATTCAGCCTCCGGTACATTGAAGTATACCCACATGTGCCGGTTGTCGGAAAGTGTAGTAAGTAGTTGACCCTCATCTATCAGGCTGCCCAGCCTGGCCTGGAAACGATCGATAATGCCATCGAATGGTGCACGTATCTCGGTGAATTGGAGGTGCACCTTAGATAGTGCCAGCTCTGCCTTTGCTTTATCCAGTTTGGCCTTTGCCATTGCCAGTTCGTTCGGCGATACCACATTGCTATCGGCAAGGCGCTTAGTGTTTTGGTATTCTATTTCTGCAAAATGAACCTCGGCCTGTGCTTTCTGCGCTTCAGCCTGGTACAGGTTGGGCATTATCTGGAATAAGAGCTGACCTTGTTTTACATACTGCCCTTCATCTATATATATCTTTTGCAGGTAGCCCCTTTCCTGCGCCCTTAGTTCTATATGACTGATGGAATGTATCTGGCACACATATTCCTGTGTGATAGAGGTATCCATCCTGACAGGGCTGGTAACAATGAACTTTGTTTCAGGTTCTTTTTCTTCATTATGAGATTTACAGCTTGTGTATAAGAATACAGCACACAAGCCCATGAGCATGAGATTTCTCTTCATATTATTTGCTTTGAAGCAGACGATTTACTTGATGTTTTTAAGAGGAGGTGCGTTGGAACGCGGGAGATACATAGCCTAATAGCATGCATCGAGAACATGCATTGAGCATGTATAGTTCAAAGTAACAAGGTAGCTGAGCACCTGTTACACACTAAATCAAATGCGGATGACGCAGAGTAACAGATACCTGCCTGCCGAAATGCATGATGGCTTACTAAGGGGTAAGCTACTTTGAATATTCTGGAAAAGATGCCAGCGTATGTGGCTATTGAAGAGATTGGAAAAGTAATTTAAAGATGCAGGTAGCTTTTTAACGGGCGCGAAATTGTTTTCATCATTTTCGTCTTCGCTATTGGTCACTTCCAGTACATCTATCGCTGTTTCAGCTTCAGGTATTGAAGAATGATAATAGATCTCCGGAATATGCTGTGCAAAACTGCTGCCACCGTCGGAGCTCTCCAGTAGTTTTACCGGGGAATTGAAAATATACTCCTGGTGGGCGTAGGTATAAAGATTACCATATCCGCTAAGCAGAAAGCACAGGGTCAGGAAAAATCTTATGAACAGTTTCATTCCGGGGCTCAAAATTATATAAAGAACGCGAAGGAAATCAATATGAAAATTGTTAAATATTGAGAATGTTGAGAAATAAGGGACTTAAATGGCTTTCAGCATCCAGGTGGCTTGTATCTTAGGTGGTGGTTCTTTGCTGTTGCGTACTTGTTCAGGCATTACTTTTACCAGGTGTGGCATCACACTAAGCTCGGCATAATTTATCGTCGCTTCTTTTACCAACTCAAACCCTTGTTCTTTAAAAAAAGCTTCCGCTGCGGGGTAGCTATCAAATTTATTTTCTTCAATATTGTGCTGCTGGAAGAAGGTAGCTTCGCTTTTGCTTTGGGGCAGTTCTGCAGTCATTTCAGCAGATCGTTTTATATATACATCTGCCGTTACCCAATATCCACCATGTTTTTTTAATGTCTTGTGTATGCTTTTGCAGAGCTGCCTTTTCTCGTCCATGTTCAGGTACATCAGCAAGCCTTCATTCACTATGGCTAAAGGATTGGCGTTGAACCTACTTGCCGTGTTCTCAAAAGCTGCCGTGTCCAGTGCATTCAATGGCAGCAGTTCAAATCTTCCTTTGGTTTCATTTACTAGCTGCAGGTGGTTTATCATATCCTCCTTGGTGGCTATTACTTCCGGTAGGTCGGTATCTATATAATGAACGGTATCATCCTTTATACAAAGATCTAAACCGCGCAATGAATAGCCTGAAGACAGTTCCAGTATATTTTTACACTCAGTTTGCTTCAGCAATTGGTCGATGCTCCAATAGCGCGCTTCAAAATGCATCACACGTATCCAAAACCAGAAATCCTGCTCGTCGAAACTAAGGTCGAAGACCTCACTGCCTTGCATCAACGCTGCTGTTTCACGTGCATATGGTATATTGGTATATCCCTTCATCAGCAATAATGACTTTGCGGAGGGGCTAATGCTGCTGTAATCTTTTTGTGATGGTGCCATGCTATTTCTGGGCATAATAATTATGCCTTAAAAGTACGTAGAATGCTATTGTGATATTGTTATACTTTCAATATGCCACGAAACCCCCTGGCTGCGTAATAAGATTCGGCGCCATTGTGGTAGGTGAAAACTGTATTGTAACGACGGTCGCAAAACAGAGCACCACCTAATTTTCGGATAGGTGCAGGTGTAGCTATCCAGCTGGATGTTTTGGTGTCAAATATATCCAGTTCCTGTAGGTTCCGATATTGTTCTTCGGTTAGTAGCTCGATACCCATATCAGCGGCCATGTTTTCTGCGCTGTCTTTTGGTTTATGTTCTTTTCTCGATTCCAATGCATCGTGATCGAAACAAATGCTCCTGCGCCCTTTAGGGCTTTCTGCCGAGCAATCTATAAAGATGTATTCCCCAGTTTTTTTATCAAAGCCTACTACATCGGGTTCGCCATCGGTTATTTCCATTTCGTTCAACGACCATAGTTTGGCTGGATGTTTTTCCAGCCGCTCCTGCACCTTGCCCCACTCTATGCCCTTATGTCGTTTCATATTTTTGGCAAAACGGCTCTCTAATATTTTAACCAACGCTGCACTTTGTTCGGGTGTCAGTTTCCTTTTTGTGCTGTTCATGTGTTATCGTTTATAATATGATGTGCTAATCATCCAGTCCTTTGCCATCCAGTATCTGCGGGATGGCTTTTTCTACCCTTGCTTCTCTTGTTTTAGATTGTTTGGCCGATGAGAAGTGAAGCAAATATGCCCGTTGTCTGCCCGGTGTCAAGGCTTCAAACGCTTTTTTAAGGTTACGGTCTGTATCCAGCTTTACCCTAAATTCATCTGCCATAGCAAACTCAGCAGGCTTTTTCAGTCCTACTTTCATGCCTGCTTTGTCTATGCGGATGGCTTCCTGTATATAGGCTTTCAATGCCGGAGCCTGCTTTGTTACCTGTTTTGCATCGGTAAAACGTATTTGCCGTGCCGCCTGTACATTTTCCGTTTGCTGGATGAGTATGCCGTCAGGGTCGTTCAATAAAACACCTTTGAAGAAAAGCAAAGCACAGTATTCTTTGAATACATGTATCAGAACAATATTGTTCTTACCCTGTATATAACATGGACAGCCCCACTTCAATTCTTCCGTGAGGCCACAACTCAACACTATCTTTCGTAGTTTCTCTGTTGCCTCCTGCCACCTGCCGGTTTTATCAAAATAAAAATCAACCTTGGGATTCATCTTGTTTCATTATGGATGCGCTAATACCAGCTTTCTATTAACCGGCCTGAAATACCATGACACAACTGTCAATACCAAAAGTAACAAAGCCGGTGCTATTTCGGCTATACCACTATGCATAGCGATGTGTGAAAAGGCAGCACCCGACATCATGAAGAAGAAACCTGCATATGCCCATTCTTTCACCAAAAGGAAGCCGGGCAGCAGGATAGCTACTACACCCAGCAGTTTCCAGGCACCGATGATGGTTAGAAAATATTCAGGATAGCCAAGCTGTAAGATAAATGCCGTCTCTTCTTTCATTTTCATCAACTGCACTATGCCGGTTGATACCATGCCTAATGATAACCAAATAGTGGCTATCCAGTAAACAATCTTGTTTATTTTGTTCATAACTCTTGTTTTAAGCTGCTGACAACTTCTTCCAATCGGTTGTGTGCCATATTTACACCATAAGCAAACGGTAGTTTTAAGTTTTCATCCCTTGCCTGTGCAGAACGGTAGATGACTTGCATGGTTAACTTGCTGGTGTCTTCCGTCAATTTCTCAAATTCCAGAAATTCAAGCTGTACATCGAATTTGGCATTTTCCATCTCGAAAGTGCGTACTATCTTCTGGTTGGGCAAGTACTCGTGTATAGTACCATTAGCTTTGAATAATACATTGCCTTGCGGATCTGCTGTTTCAAACTGGTAGCTACCGTGTTTCCTGCTTTCCAGCTTTAGTACTTTGGTACCCATCCATTGCGCCAGAATCTCGGCCTCTGCGTAAGCGCGGAACAGCAGTTCCACCGGCAGGTCGAACTCTCTTGTTATGGTTAGATGTTGCTGCCCATCTTCTGCGTGTACTTTTGTTTTCCTTTCCATAGTTGATGTTATTTAGTTTTGTATGTTTTCATAATTGTTTCCAGTTTGTTGAAGCGGTCGTCCCACATGTTTCGGAATGGCTCTATAAAGTCAGCTATCTCTTTCATTTTCTGCGGATTTAAATGATAATATATCTCTCTACCGTTTTGCTGCTGTGTTAATAATTCACATTCGATAAGTATCTGCAGGTGCTTGGAAACAGTGGGGCGTGCGGTATCAAAATTGGCAGCTATAGCCCCTGCCGTCATAGCGTGTGTGGCTACCAGCATGAGGATAGCCCTCCTGGTAGGGTCGGCTATGGCTTGAAAAACATCTCTTCTCAGGTTCATATGTAGCTATTTGACTACAAATATATATGTAGTTATTTGACTACGCAAATTTTCAAAGAAATTTTACTTGCAAAGACTACGTATGACAAATATCTACTCAGGGTTTAAGTATATCTTAGCATTAATCTATTGAGATGAATGTAGTACAATTGACAGCCAAAGAAAGAACCACTATTAACTGGGCTAGCGGAACTAGTACTGAAATATTTATCTATCCTTCTAATGCTACATTTGCTGAGCGCAACTTCCTGTTTCGCATCAGCACTGCAACGGTAGAAGCAGAAACATCAACTTTCACTTTCTTTGAGGGAATAACGCGGCATTTGATGCTATTGAAAGGCGAACTGGAGCTGATACACGTAGGGCGCTATACCAAACACCTGAAGCCCTATGAGCAGGATGTCTTTTCCGGTGAATGGGATACACACAGCAAAGGCAAGGTGACGGATTTTAACCTGATGCTGAAAAATGGGGCAACTGGCACGTTAATTCATCATTACACAGCAGCGCAGGCCAGTACTACCTATACGGCGGATAGTGATTACTACTTCCTTTATCTGGCGTCAGGAAAGGCAACGTTAAGCAACGGAAATGCACTCAATGCCAAAGATTTACTGTGGATTGGAAAGGGAACGGATATAGTTGTTCATGCACAAGAGCCTTGCGATATAATAGCAATAGAAGTATTTGTATATCCAGATAGCAGAAGTTAATCAGTTATTTCCAGCAGTAGTCCAATTTAATTTCAGGAGAACCCATCAGAGGGCTACTTTTAAAACTTTGTTAAGAATAATGTATCTACCTGGTTATTGAGAACCTACACTTCCGTACCATGTAAAAGTCTTCTGAGTGACATCTTTTTTACAAGATGTCGAGGTCGCGAGCTACATAATAGCTGGGCACAAGTGGCCGGAAACCGGTTTTGCTTCTCAATTTGGAAGTATCCATAATGCCTGCAAACGGATCGTGAAGCGGTGTATCCTTTGTCTCAAAAGTTTCCGCAACTTTCCCGAAAGAATCAGCCAGTTCATATAGAGTGATTGGCGCATCATCGGCAACATTGAATATCTCTCCATCAAGCCGTTCCGTATGCAACAGTAGCAGCAGTGCTTGGGCTACATCCAGGTGATGCACCATATGCATTCTTGATCCTGAATGATATTTCATCTTTTTCAACAACGGTAGTATCTCTGCGATATGCGGGTCTTTATCTCCGTACACAAAAGCCAGACGTAGTATCCGCACATCAAAGCCATTGTTTTGCTGCATTGAGATCAATTCCTGTTCAGCCGCTATCTTACTGGATGCATAGGCACGTGGGTCGTTAACGTCAACTTGTTCATCTTCCCTTGCAGGACGGCCATAGCCCGACTCATAAACATTGCTGGTGCTGGCAAAAACAAATCGTTTAACGCCTGCTGCCATAGCCGCATTGGCAAGCCCGATAGTACCCTCACGGTTGGTTTTTACAATACCTTCGTTATCGGTGAAAGTGCGAAACAGTGCGGCAAGATGTATAACAGCATCCATACCCACTACGGCAGCAGGTATAGTGCTGGGGGCATACAGGTCTCCGATGATTACTTTGGCGCCCAGCGCGGCCAATGCAGATGCTTTAGCCGCATCACGCACAAAAATGGATACGTCGTATCCTTTAGCTAACAGTCGTGGCACAAAGCGGCTGCCCACTTTCCCTGTAGCTCCCGTCACTAAAATTTTCATAAATAATGGTTGAATATTTCAGTGCAAAGTTCTATTTAAGGTACGGTGCCGGCGAATAAGAATCAAACCAATAATTATGATTTTCAAACTTTCCGGAAACTATTGGGTGTTGTGCCTGTCAGGCGTTTGAAATAGTTGTTGAAGTAAGTCGGGTATTCAAAGCCAAGTGCATAAGCAATGTCGGCTACGCTCCATTCACTATGCTGCAAAAGTGCTTTTGCCTCGGCAATAATACGTGTGGCTATGTGGGCAGAGGTTGTTTTGCCGGTTACATCTTTTACTACGCGGTTCAAGTAGTTTACATGAACGGCAAGATGTGTGGCAAAGTCCTGCGCAGTTCTCAATTGCAGTGGCTCATTGCTACGTTCAATGGGAAACTGGCGCTCCAACAGGTCTGTAAATAAATGGGTGAGTCTTGTTGCACTGTTTTTAAAGGGTGCTATTGTTGTAGATGGTTGTATCCTTAATGCTTCATGAATAACCAGGGCAATGCAATTACGTATAAGATCGGCTTTATAAGGATAATCTGCATTATACACATCCAGCATTTTCTGAAAAATACCGGTCATAAATGCAGCTTGGGCGGTATTAAGTGGCACAACGGGATTATCGCCCACCCTGAATAATGGAGAGTCTTGTAAATCCCTGTTGAGAAGGAAAGACTCAGTAAAAATGCAGGCATAGCCGCCTGTCCTATTAATGTTTTGGACTAAAGAATGAGGAATTTTAGGGTTTACAAAAAAAAGGGCAGTCCCTTTTATTTCCACTAGCCGCCCACCATAACCAATGGTCAGATCACCATTTACCAGCCCCATTTTGTAGAAATCTCGCCGCCCATGCCTGACCGGTGGTGCTACTGACGGTGAAAGCTCGTGAACCCTGAAACCCTTCAGTCGCAGGTCATGCATATTTACACCGGGGATGACTGCCGTTTCATCATATGCCATGCAGCAAAGTTAATAAAATCAAACTTTGGTACTATTGAAGATGAAGCGCCACATTGCAAATATAAAAGCCCTCGCCTTTTGTGACGAGGGCTTTAGATGTGATCCGGATTGGATTCGAACCAATGACCACCAGCTTAGAAGGCTGATGCTCTATCCAACTGAGCTACCGGACCATAATGTGCGGTGCAAAGCTACATAAAATGTGTTGATTATAAAAGGTTATTGCTCTCGCAGTTTAGCCGGTACAGGGGCCGGGGCTTCGCCATCTTTCAACAGGTCCAGCGGTATCAGGTCGTGTACAAAGTTCCAGTAACCATCCACCCATCTAAAGCCATCATACTGGCCGGTAGGCACATAGGTATATTTACGGTTCGGGTCGTTCACCTCCGATTCCAACCTATCAAAATAAATGGCATTCATTTCCTTGTCTAGGTTCATTGATACCTGTACACTCTTTTTGTACTCTATTATAAAGCGCTTAATGCGTTCCTGTGGATTGTTTTGAGAACGAATATTAAATATCGGCGCCCCGAATACCACTCCCTGTGGAGTGAAAAACATTGGGTCCAGCACTTTTTTATTAGATATCGGGCTTGAAGCATTCAGTCCAAACATGGTATATACTTTTTCCCCATCCCTTTCCATCGTCATGATGCGATAGTACAGGGCACCATACCATTTGCCACCTTGCAGCACACTATCTTCTGCCCCTTTACCCAGTTGTGCGGTATAATCTACCAAGGGGTATAGCTTTAATTGTTCGCCCGCCATTTGTATGGCGCCATAATACCTCCTGGTTACTTCGGTATTGGCTACCGACCAGTTGAACATGCGGAAGCTGTTATCATCAGGCGCTATGATATTGATACGTGTAGCAAGGCTATCGAACCTGTAGTTGTATGACCCGGCTATTTTCAATGCTCTTACCAGTTGTTTTACAAAGAGCTCTGTGTGTATCTGTCGTATCTCCGGCAAAAATGCATTGGCCATAGAGTCGGCGGTTATCATCAACGAGTCTTCAATAGCCTTTATCTGGCGCATGTTATCTTGCGCAAAACCACGTTGGGCATTGCAAACCAAAGACAGGCAAAAAATAAGGGCTGCTTTTTTCAACATGTAACGGTAAACATTTACATCAAACCTAAACAATTTCCTTCAAACCTTCGAACATAGAGCGTTAAACTATGTTTTTAGCATAAAAGCTGTTAATTTCGAGGCGTCAAAAGTTTGTTACATGCAGGTTATTCAGCAGATATTTTTCATATTATGCGTAGGTGTTGCCGTGTATTTTTTCAGCAAAAAAGTAGGTGAAATACGCAGAAACATAAAACTGGGAAAAGATGAAGACCTGAGTAATGAACCGGGTACGCGCTGGCGCAATATGATACTGATGGCTTTGGGACAAAAGAAAATGTTTAAAAAGCCTATCCCTGCATTGCTTCACTTTGCAGTATACGCCGGTTTTATCATTATTAATATTGAAATACTGGAGATAATACTGGATGGTGTACTAGGAAAACATCGCCTCTTTGCACCTATGCTGGGTGGTTTATATTCATTCCTCGTAGGCTTCTTCGAGCTATTGGCCGTATTGGTATGGCTGGCTTGTGCTGTATTTTTAGTTCGCAGGAATGTATTAAAAGTAAAACGCCTGAATCAACATGAACTGGATGGCTGGCCCAAAAATGATGCCAATCTCATCCTTTCTACAGAGATCGTGTTGATGACCCTGTTTTTGATGATGAATACCGCCGACCTGGTATTACAAATCCGTGGTGCAGCGCATTATACTATTACAGAACCTTTCTGGATATCTCAAAATTTTACAGGTTTATTTGAAGGGTTATCTACCGGCACATTGATAGCTATCGAGCGTACGGGCTGGTGGTTACATATTATCGGTGTATTAGGCTTTATGGTTTACCTACCCTACTCTAAGCACCTGCATATCGTACTGGCTTTTCCAAATGCATATTATACACGCCTGCAGCCTAAAGGCGAAATGGATAATATGAAAGCAATACAGAACGAGGTGTTATATATGATGCAACCAGAGTTAGCGCCGCCTGCTGATTCCGCAGCGCCGCCTCAAGGTTTCGGAGCGAAAGATGTAAGAGACCTGAGTTGGAAAAACCTGCTGGATGCTTATTCTTGTACCGAATGTGGCCGCTGCACGGCTGCCTGCCCTGCGAATATTACGGGTAAGAAACTATCGCCGCGCAAGATAATGATGGATACCCGCGACAGGCTGGAAGAGGTAGGCAGGAACATTAATAAAAACAAAGGTCAATTTGTAGACGATGGTAAAACATTGGTACATGACTATATCACTACCGAAGAGCTGCGCGCATGCACCACCTGCCAGGCTTGCGTAGAAGCCTGCCCCGTAGGTATAGAACCGCTGGATATTATACACGAACTGCGCCGCTACCTGGTGATGGAAGAAAGTAATAGCCCGCAGGAATGGAACATGATGTTTGGCAATGTAGAGAACAACATGGCACCATGGAAGTTTAGCCCGGATGAACGCGATAAGTGGGCGGAAGAAATGGCAAATGCTTAGAATGGCGATTGGATCGATTATTTAACTACAGAAATTACAACTATGCATATAAAATCAATGGCCGAATATGCTGCCAATGGCGAATCTCCTGAAGTATTGTTTTGGGTAGGATGCGCCGGTAGTTTTGACCAGAGAGCACAGAAAATAACCAAAGCCTTTGCACAGATACTGGATAAAGTAGGTGTGAAGTTTGCCATACTGGGCAAGGAAGAAATGTGTACAGGAGACCCTGCAAGGCGTGCCGGTAACGAGTTCCTTTTCCAGATGATGGCTTATAACAACATACAAACCCTGAATATGTATGGCGTGCAGAAAATAGTTACTGCCTGCCCGCACTGTTTCAACATATTAAAAAATGAGTATCCCCCACTCGGCGGAACTTACGAAGTAATACACCATACTACCTTTCTGCAACAGTTGATAAATGATGGCCGCGTGCGCTTAAAAGAAGGTGGCGATTTCAAAGGCAAAAAAATAACATATCACGATAGCTGCTATTTAGGCCGTGGTAATAACATATATGAAGCGCCACGCGAAGTGTTGCAGGCTCTGGATGTAGAACTGGTAGAAATGAAACGTTGCCGTACCAATGGCTTGTGCTGTGGTGCAGGCGGTGCACAAATGTTTAAAGAAGATGAGCCGGGCAATACACGTATCAATTTTGAACGTTCTGCAGAAGCTTTGGAAACAGGCGCTACGGTAATAGCAGCCAACTGCCCTTTTTGCACTACCATGCTGATGGATGGCGTGAAAAATAAAGAGAAGGAAGATAGTGTAATGGTGCTGGATATAGCAGAAATGGTTGCCCGTTCATTGGCAGATTAATACATGAAATTATTATCAGGTAATAACACTAACGCAGGTTGGGAAAACAGGTTACTGAAAGACCTAGCCTTTATTAAACGAAATGGGCGCTACCCGCTTAGTAAGCGGACGTTGATGCCATCTGCATTTATCCTTTTCCTGGGCTTTTTCTTTCTCAGGTTGGCATGGCCAATGTTTTTTCTTACCAATAAGTTTGGTATAACAGCACTTGTAGTAATAATGGCTGCTTTGGGCATAGGCATTAGCATCTACCAGTATTACAGTGTGCTTTCCTTTAAAAAGATAACTACCCCCTTTCACTTACTGCGAAACCAGGAACTATTACAACAGTTCTTTCAATCACAAAGACTGGCATATACGCAGCATCCGGAAGCACCGGAGGTGTTTATGATACTAAGTAAAAACCTGAGTATGCGTGGCGATTATCGTGAGGTGATGATATTTATATCTGATGACCGTCAAATATTGGTAAATAGCCATTTTAGTGGCGATAAGTTTACTGTTACTTC
>DASWWE010000094.1:0-12431 GCA_036406055.1 Flavipsychrobacter sp.
CACCATCAAAATCGTGCAGGAACTTTTTTGCAACTGCCTTGCTGTCTTCCCAATAACCGGCATTAAAGGCCGGTTGTCCGCAACAGGTTTGCTTGTTATTATAGGTTACTTCGCAGCCCAGTTTTTCCAAAACCTTAACCATGTTCATACCCGTTTGTGGGTACAACTGGTCTACAAAGCAGGGGATGAAAAGCTGAACTTTAGACATTGAAAAGAGGACGATTTACGGCTAATATAATTAATTTATTGTGTGCTTTAAATTGCGGCTGTTCTGTATCATTTTCAGGGCAGCGATGGCAGCTTCTTCCCCTTTATGTCCATGTACGCCACCCAGCCTTTCCCATGCCTGTGCTTCACTTTCCAGCGTAAGTACGCCAAATATAACCGGTATAGGCAGTGTTAGGTTTAGTTGGGTAATACCTTCAGTTACAGCTTTACATACATAATCGAAATGCGGCGTACCACCACGTATCACTGTGCCGAATGCGATGATAGCTTCCGGGGCGTTTTCTTTATTATGATAATGTTCCCATACCTGTTTGCAGGCAAAAGGAATCTCGAAAGCACCGGGTACGATGGTTTTATGTACGATGTGCGTATGAAACTGTTTCGCCACTTTTTCGCAACCATTCACCAACTCGTTGATGATAGGTTCATTCCATTCGGTATATACAATGGCTACACGTGGTGTCTGTAATGTGCTCAGGGCGCTGGTATTGAGCAGGGAAGTGCTATTGGATGATTGTGCCATAAAAAGAAAAATCCCCTTTTTGCCCATAAAGGTAAAAAGGGGAGGTTAAAAAGAGTTAGATATTAATCGTGTTCGCCAAGACGCCCCAGGTATTTTTCAATATCGCGGGCTTGCATACTTTGTGGATACTCGTCTTTTACTTGCTGATAGTATTTCTTAGCGGCAGCTGTATTGTTGTTCAGCTCTTCTGCCAGGCCCAGGCGAAACAGGTATAGTGGTGTCAGCATCATATCATCTTTGTTGCCAATGGCTTTTTCGTATGCGCTTATAGCTTTTTTAGTGTTGTTGTTTTCCATATATGCATCGCCCAATGCGCCTGCAGCTGCATAAGTAACCAGTGAACCGCGGCCATCAAAATCTTCCAGGTGTTTAATGGCATTTTTAGCATCGCCCATGTTCAGATAGCAGATACCTGCATAGTAGTGGCAAAGGTTAGCAGTAGGCGTACCGTTGTATTTTTTCATTATTTTCAGGAAGCCCAGGTGTTGGCCATCGCCATTCAGCGCTTTGTTCAGAGAGTCTGCTTCAAAATAACGCTGTGCAAAAGCAATAGCAGTAGCAGCTTTTGTGTTGCGTGGTTCGCTATACAGTTTGGTATAAGCAAAGTAACCCACTACAGCAGCTAATACTACTGTAACGATTGTATTGATGCGCTTTTTGTTGTTTTCATACATGCCCATCACATTGTCAAGGGCTTTGGTCTCCTCAATGGTAGTTTCTTTTGCTACGTTGGGATTATTTCTAACTGTATTTGCCATTTAGGTATTTATAAATTTTACTATTTACTATGATCGGGGCTTAAAATAAGCCGTTTCTTTTAAAAGTTGCTTTTTTTTAGCAGATTAATCTGTAATGTACGGATAGTTTTGGTCAACATATATATCCTTATACACTTCACTGTCATCCGGCCACGGGCTTTCTTCGGCAAATTTTACTGATTCTTCTACAGTATTGCGTACTTTTTCGTTGATGGCTTCTATTTCCTCTTCAGTAGCCCATTTATTATCCATAATGGTTTTAAGTACCTGGTTGATGGGGTCTTTTTCCTTATACTCTTCTACTTCTTCTTTAGAGCGATATTTTGCAGGGTCGCTCATGGAGTGGCCACGGTAGCGATATGTTTTTATTTCAAGGAAAGTGGGTCCGCCCTTTTCACGTGCACGTTTCACAGCGCGTTCCATAGCTTTATGCACCTCTTCACAACTCATGCCATCTACGCTGTCGCCGGGCATATCGTATGCATCGGCCAGACGGTAAATGTCGAGTGTTTTAGAAGTACGCTCTACTGATGTACCCATAGCATAGTAGTTGTTTTCGCAAACGAAAACCACAGGCAGGTTCCACAGCATAGCCATGTTGAACGTTTCATGCAGCAAGCCCTGGCGTGCAGCGCCGTCACCAAAGTAACAAACCGTTACGCGGTCGTTGCCAAGGTATTGGTCAGCAAAAGCAATGCCTGCGCCCAAGCCTATCTGGCCGCCAACAATACCGTGGCCGCCAAAAAAGCGTTTTTCCTTGGAAAAGAAGTGCATGCTACCGCCTTTACCCTTGGTGCAACCTGTAGCCTTACCATATAGCTCAGCCATACACTCGTTAGGGCTCATGCCTTTAGCAATGGCCAGGCCGTGGTCACGATACGCAGTTATCAGGTTGTCATCATCACGGATGGCAGTCATGGTACCGGCAGCAACGGCTTCCTGGCCTATGTACAGGTGGCAAAAGCCACGTATTTTCTGCATGCCATACAGTTGCCCGGTCTTCTCTTCAAAGCGACGCAGCAACAGCATTATTTCGTACCAGTATAGATATGTTTCTTTTCCGAATGGAGTCTGCACTGTTTTTCTAAATTTGTGCGAATTTATAAAAACTTTCGTTCCTTTCCCTGCTTGGCTACAATTAAGAAAATAACATTACTGCAATTTCGCAATTATGCATCCGGCACGTTCACTTTCCCGGCCGCAGTTACCTGTATTACAGGGCTGAACGGCAGCGGGAAGACCAATTTGCTGGATGCGGTATATTACCTGTGCTATACCAAAAGTTATTTTAGTGCCTACCAGCAGAATTGTGTGCAGAAAGGTACCGATGGCTTCAGGGTTGAAGGGGTTTTTGAGCAAAAGGAGCGGACAGAAACCATTAGCTGCAAGTGGAAGCAAGGTAAAAAGGAAATACTTGCTGATGGAGTGGAGTATGAGCGCCCAACTGACCATATAGGCAAATATGCCGCTGTGATGATAGCCCCCGACGATATGGAACTGATAAACGATGGCAGTGAGCAGCGCCGTAAATGGGTAGATAGCATATTGGGGCAAACAGACAGGGAATACCTGGAGCGCCTGATGCGCTACCAGAGAGTACTGATGCAACGCAATGCCTGGCTGAAAATGCATGCCAACACAGCAGCACCTAACTATATAGAACTAGAGTATTATAACCAACAACTGGCTGCTGACGGCACCTATATTCATGAGTGCCGTAAAGGGTTTCTGAACGGCTTTCTACCGGTGCTGAATGAGTTTTACGCACACTTATCAGGCGATAGGGAGCTTATTAATGTAAGCTACGAAAGCGACTTGTTGAATAGCGCATTGGATAAACTGCTGGATGAAAGCCTGCAGCACGATATGCGCCTGCAGCGAACTTTGAAAGGTATTCATAAGGATGATTTGTTATTTGTGTTGCAGGACGCACCTATAAAAAATTACGGCTCGCAAGGGCAGAAGAAGAGCTTTCTGTTTGCGCTAAAACTGGCTCAGTACCGTTATTTGTCACATCAATTAGGGCATTTGCCCATACTATTGCTGGATGATGTTTTTGAAAAGCTGGACCAAAGCCGCATGGAGGCTCTGTTGAAATTAATACGAACAGACGACTTTGGCCAGGTAATACTGACCGATACCCATGCTCAACGCGTAAAAGATGCCTTTGGTAATGGGGTAGAGGTAGGTATGATCCATCTGTAAATGATATGCGATTTATTTAGTTGTGATATTTTGTTTTAATAGCGAAATAGGCACACGGTATAGCTTTTAGTTTATTTTACTATTAACCCTTCAGAAACTTATGCGCATTCATTACCTTTGGAAGCGCAAAAAAGGATAACCCTTTCCAAAGAGTATTATTTAAACCTGAAATAATTTTTATGGGCTACGTTAAAGACCGCTTCAAAGAGAAAGCTGATGCACAGCAGGCAGAGATAAAAAACCTTGTGGCACAACATGGCGACATGGTACTGGATAAAGTAACCGTTGCACAGGCATACCAGGGTATGCGTGGTATACCGGGTTTGATTACCGAAACATCTTTGCTGGACTCTAACGAAGGGATACGCTTTCGTGGTTTCTCTATACCTGAATTAAGGGAAAAACTACCGCATGCTGAAGGTGGTAGTGAACCGCTGCCGGAAGGCTTGTTTTACCTGATGCTGACGGGCGATGTGCCTACTCAGGAAGATGTGGAACACGTATCAGCAGTATGGGCGCGTCGCTCTCACGTGCCAAATCATGTATTCGCTTCTATTGAGGCGCTGCCTGCATCTACGCACCCTATGACACAGTTTTGCATAGCGGTACTGGCACTGCAGACAGAATCAAGGTTTGCTAAAGCATACGAAGAAGGTATCAGTAAAAAAGAATATTGGGATTATGTGTATGAAGATACCATGACCCTGATAGCACGCCTGCCTCGTATTGCTGCATATATCTATCGCCGTAAATATAAAAACGGTGAACACATACAGCCGGATGGCATGCTGGACTGGAGTGCCAACTTCGCACACATGCTGGGTTTCAATGATGATGGTTTTAAAGAACTGATGCGCTTGTATCTTACCATCCACTCAGACCATGAGGGTGGCAACGTATCTGCACACGCTACACATCTGGTGGGTTCTGCATTGAGTGATCCTTACCTGTCTTTCGCAGCCGGTATGACCGGTCTGGCTGGTCCGTTGCACGGCCTGGCCAACCAGGAAGTTATACGCTGGATAGAAGAACTGCAGGAGAACCTGGGTACGCAAGAGCCAAGCAAAGATCAGATAGCTCAATACATAAAAGATACACTGGCTGCCGGTAAGGTAGTGCCGGGTTATGGCCACGCAGTATTGCGTAAAACAGACCCTCGCTTCACAGCACAAATGGAATTTGCCAAGAAGCATTGCCCTGATGACCCGACTGTAAAGACAGTATGGAATGTGTATGAAGTAGCACCTCCGATATTGGAAAATACCGGTAAAATCAAAAACCCATGGCCTAACGTAGATGCGCATTCAGGCGCACTGCTGAAACACTACGGTTTGGTAGAGGAAGATTTCTACACGGTATTGTTCGGTGTGAGCCGTGCACTGGGTGTACTGGCCAGCCTATGCTGGGATAGGGCGCTGGGCTTCCCTATCGAGCGTCCTAAATCAATGACCACAGAATGGATAAAGAAATTTGTAGCTAAAGGTGAACAAGTAGCTTAATCTGTAATCTATAATATTGAAAGCATGCACTATAAATGTGCATGCTTTTGTTTTGGCGCTTGGGCAGAGAGATGGCAAGGCAATGTTGCCAACAAAAGCTATCTTTGCGCCTCTGCAACAACTAATTCAAACCACAAATAATTAATCTGAAATGAATAAAGGTCCTGTTTCTCAGTTCATTCAACATCATTACCGCCACTTCAACGCTGCGGCGCTGGTAGATGCGGCTAAAGGCTATGAAACGCATTTGCTGGAAGGTGGCAAAATGCTGGTATCATTGGCGGGTGCTATGAGTACTGCCGAATTAGGCATATCGCTGGCTGAAATGATACGCCAGGATAAAATTGCTATTATTAGCTGTACAGGTGCCAACCTGGAAGAAGATATTATGAACCTGGTAGCGCATACGCACTACAAGCGTGTACCAAACTACCGCGACCTGAGCCCGCAGGACGAGTGGGAACTGCTGGAAGGCGGTTTCAACCGTGTTACCGATACTTGTATACCTGAAGAAGAGGCTTTCCGCCGTATACAGCGCCACATCCATAAAATATGGAAAGATGCGGAAGATAATGGGGAGCGTTACTTTCCACACGAGTATATGTATAAACTGCTGCTGAGTGAAGTGATGAAACCAGACTATGAAATAGACCCCAAACATAGCTGGATGATAGCTGCGGCTGAAAAGAACCTGCCTATCGTTGTGCCGGGTTGGGAAGACAGTACTATGGGTAACATCTTTGCTTCTTACTGCATTAAAGGCGAGCTGAAAGCAAGCACAATGAAGAGCGGTATAGAATATATGGTGTGGCTGGCCGATTGGTATCGTCAAAACAGCGATGGCAAGGGTGTTGGTTTCTTCCAGATAGGTGGTGGTATAGCAGGTGACTTCCCGATTTGCGTGGTACCAATGATGTACCAGGACCTGGAGTGGCATGATGTGCCTTTCTGGAGCTATTTCTGCCAGATAAGCGATAGTACTACATCTTATGGTTCGTATAGCGGCGCGGTGCCGAACGAGAAAATTACCTGGGGTAAACTGGACATCAATACGCCTAAGTACATTGTAGAAAGCGATGCTACCATCGTAGCACCACTGATATTTGCATACCTGCTGGGCTGGTAATTCCAAGATACATTTGATTATATGCAAAGAGGTTCCGCATTATACGGAACCTCTTGTTTTTCAGCCGAAAGTTTTAACTACTTGGGCTGAACTTTTGTTTTGTCAGGCGCCACTACCGGCATATTACTTTTCATTGTATCTGCCTTTTGTATAGGCATTTTATATTTTGCGGTGTCTTTAGGTAGCTCTTTTACAAAAGGAGGTTTCCGGGTGCTGTCTTGCGTGGTGCGACCTGTTTGTGCAAAAATCGGAAAACTTGCCAACGTCAGGGTTAATATGCTAATTAGCTGTTTCATATTATTGTCTTTACCCTAGGGTTTAAAAGACATGCCAGCTACAGCGGGATATGTTAAAGAAGAGATAATTGTAAATGTGCTGTATGCGAATCTGCTGGATATAAGCAGTTTGCAAACCTAACTGTTTATCTTGTTTAGCAGGTGTTCCATACCAACTAGTTCAGCAGCAGTAGCTACTGCGGTAATGCTCACCCCAAGTACACCATGCATATTCACGTTTTGCCCTGTTAGTAGTAGGTTCGGAATGCGTGTGCGGGTAGCAATAGTCGTTTCATTCGGGCGATTCACATCTTTAAGAATACCGTATAATGAACCTTTAGGTGTTCCGGTATAATCGCGATAAGTGAGGGGGGTAGCGCTGCTTTGTGCTGCTATATTATCTTTCAGCTCCGGCATGCGCTGGTATAGTACTTGTATTAGTTTTTCTTCCCGCTGTTGTTTAAATACCTCATAAGTCTCTCCACGATCATGTTCATTACCTGTGCGGTTCGCAGTATCTGCCCATTGTGCTACTTCATCATAGTGCATGTAGCTTAGTATAGATACGCTTTCTGCATACCCCGCGTTGCGCTCATCCTCAGTAAAGAATGCGGCATAGTTTGCCGGCCAGTCGGCAGGTTTATAATCTGTTGCAGCCCACACATCATTGCCGGCATGCCAGTATATATTGTGATGGCGCATGGGCACCGTTCCCGGGTTCAATACCAGGTTTAGCATAAAGGAGGAAATGGTTTGTTTAAGCCCCTTTATGCGGTTGCGGTATGCAGGGCGTATCATACTACTGTCTATCATATCCAGCAGCACCGCAGGTGCTATATTGGCAATAAAGTGCTTGCCATATACCCGCTCCCCATCGGCCGTTTCTGCATATTGTATGTTGCCGCTTTCTTCTACTAGTTTCTTCACCTCGGTATTGCGATATACAACCCCTCCGTGCTGCTGCAATTCTTGCCACAGGTACTTTGATATCTGCGAGCTGCCCGGCAACACTTTACGAGTGCTATGTATGTAGCTTTCTGTAACCAATGCATGCAGGTAGAATGGGGTAGTGCCGCGTACGCCGGCATATAGTAGGTTATTGCCCGCCAATACATTTTGCAGTTTTGTATTAGATGTGATAGAGCGGAGCTTCTCTGTCAGGCACCAACTACTCACAGCAGCTTTTTCATCGGCACTGCCTAGCCGCAGGCGGTATAGGGGGAAATGATCGCCTACGGTAGTGATGCTTTTTATATAGTCTTGTAATGCCTGTTGCTCCGCGGGAAAATAAGGTATCAGTTGCTCAATGAAGTTGTCAAGCCCCTGTGCATGCGGGTACAACGTTTCTTCATTGCCAAAGGCTATTTTATCAAATGCATTGGCATCATAAGATTTCATAGAGAGCTTATCCATGATACCTGCATACCGTAAGAGTGTATGTAAGGTATGTCCTTCACCCAACCCTCCTATATAGTGTACACAGCTATCCAGTACTTTTTTGTGCATGGAAAAGGTTTGCAGGCAGCCACCTATTTGCTTGTCACGTTCCAGCACACATACCTGCATGCCTTCTTTAGCCAGCAGTACGGCGGTCATTAACCCTCCCAGTCCGCCGCCTACGATAACGACATCATATTTGTTACCGGAAAGCAATGTGCAGTTATAGCTTATGCATTGGCAAACATCATTTCACGTATATCTTCCATGATACGCTTGGCTATATTGTTCGATGTGGTTTCACTAGTGCTTTCAGCGTAGATGCGTATAATGGGTTCTGTATTGGAGGTGCGCAGGTGTACCCAATCGCTGTCAAAGTCTATACGCAGGCCATCTTCTGTATTAATAGGCTGATTTTTATATTTTTTCTTTATCTGCTCAAATATCTGCTTCACATTTACATTTTCATTCAGCTCTATTTTGTTTTTCGAAATGAAATAGTCTGGATAAGTGCCGCGAAGCGTTTTAATGCTCTTGCCAAATTTGGCCAGGTGTGTAAGGAACAGAGCAATGCCTATCAGCGCATCGCGGCCATAGTGCAGTTCCGGTACAATTACGCCGCCGTTACCTTCGCCACCTATTACAGCGTCTACCTCTTTCATCTTCTTTACCACGTTCACCTCGCCTACCGCACTTGGATAGTATTGGCCGCCATGTTTCTCTGTTACATCCCTCAAGGCGCGTGTAGAGGAGAGGTTAGAAACCGTATTGCCTTTTTTGTGAGAAAGTATATAATCAGCAATAGCTACCAGTGTATACTCTTCGCCAAAAAGGCTGCCATCATTGCATACAAAGCACAGGCGGTCTACATCCGGGTCAACAGCTATACCTAAACTGGCATTTTTTTTCTCTACTTCATGACACAGTTCGCGTAGATTTTCAGGTAGTGGTTCCGGATTGTGGGCAAAACGGCCGGTCACTTCTTCATTGATAACCGTAATCTTGTTTACCCCCAGTGCCTTCAGCAACTGCGGCACTGCGATAGCCCCGGTTGAGTTTACCGGGTCTACGATGATACTGAAATTCTTATCGCTGATAGCTTTTACATCAACCAGCGGATGTGCCAGTATCGCGTCTATGTGTTTTTGTATATAGGTATCGTCTGTTTTCAATGTGCCCAGCTTGCCTATTTCTGCATAGCTGTGCTCATTGTTTTCTGCATAGTCCAGTATCCACTGGCCATCGTCTGCACTCAGGAATTCGCCGGCATTATTCAGCAGTTTCAGTGCATTCCATTCTTTAGGGTTGTGGCTTGCTGTAAGTATTATACCACCTGCAGCATTTTCCATTTTCACGGCCATTTCTACTGTAGGGGTTGTGCTAAGGCCTAAGTCTACTACTTCAAAGCCACAGCCCTGCAGGGTAGATGCCACCAGGTTACGAACCATTTCTCCTGATATACGACCATCCCTGCCTATAATTATCTTATTTCCTGCGTTCTTATTAGCTATCCAGGCACCATATGCAGTAGTAAATTTTACTACATCTATAGGCGTGAGGCCTGTACCCGGTTTACCACCTATAGTACCCCTAATGCCCGAAATAGATTTAATCAATGACATATATATCTTCTGTTATTTTTTCCAGTGCTAAGATAAACCATTCCTGCTGTTATTGCTTTTAAGTAGGTTGATATTTGATATGTATTAATTCGTGATTGCCTAATCCCCCTCGAAATCCCCCTGTTTTTTAACACACATTAGCATAAAATTCCCGCTAGTATTAGCTTTTCAGCACTATTTTCTTTTCTTTTGCTCTTCAAATAATCACATATATTTATGAAGCCCTTTTCTCATTACATCTCGCACAAGATATTAGCTGTGCTGATATTGATGGGTGGGTACGGTAGTACTGCAATAGCTCAAGACCTGAAGGCAGCTATCCCCACAGATTCAAAAGTTGTAAAAGGTAAGTTTGCCAATGGCCTTACGTATTACATACGTCCAAATGCTAAGCCGGAAAAGAAAGTAGAACTCCGACTGGTGATCAATGCAGGTTCTATACTGGAAGATAACGACCAGCAGGGCCTTGCTCACTTTATGGAGCATATGAACTTCAACGGCAGTAAAAATTTCCCTAAGAATGAGTTGGTTAGTTACCTGCAATCTATAGGTGTAGAGTTTGGTGCCGACTTGAATGCGTATACAAGCTTTGATGAAACAGTATACATACTGCCTGTACCAACAGACAAACCCGGTAACCTGGATAAAGGTTTCCAGATAATAGAAGACTGGGCACACAATGCACTACTTACCAATAAAGATATTGACGATGAGCGGGCAGTAGTACTGGAAGAAAGTCGTTTGGGTAAAGGTGCAGAAATGCGCATGCTGGATAAATACCTGCCAAAATTGATGATGGGCTCTCAATATGCCAGCCGTCTGCCGATAGGTAAGGATGATATCCTGAAAAATTTCAAATATGAAACCATCCGCCGTTTTTATAGCGATTGGTATCGTCCGGACTTAATGGCAGTGGCCATAGTAGGCGATATAGATGAAGCTACAGCTATGAAATACCTGAAGAAACACTTCGAGGGTATGAAAAATCCTGCCAAAGAGCGTGAGCGTAAAGCGTTTGAAGTTCCTGCCCGTAAAGCTGCGGAAGCCATGGTGCTTACTGATAAAGAAGCTACCAGCTATCAATTGCAGATCATCTTTCCTTCTGTGAAAAAACTGGATGAGAAAACAGTAGGCGATTACAGGGAAAATATTGAAAGGCAGTTGGTGACGCAGATGCTGAACCGCCGCATGAGCGACCTGGCGCGTAGTAGCAATCCTCCGTTCCCTTATGCTTACGTAGGTTTTGATGGCTGGGCACGCGATTATGAAAACTTCAGTGCAGCCACATCTTTTGGTGCCGATGGCCCGGAGAAAGCCCTGAATGCATTAACGGCCGAACTGCTGCGTGCAAAACAATATGGCTTCACCAATAGCGAGTTGGAACTGGCAAAGAAGGGTGTTATGAGCTTTATAGAAAAAGCTTACAATGAAAGGAATACTACGGAGAGTGGTAATATCGTTGGCGAATACGTTCGCAACTTCCTTGAAAACGAGCCTATACCCGGTATAGAAGCTGAATACGAGTATTACAAACAAATGGTGCCTGGCATCACACTCGAAGAAATGAATGCCAATATCAAAGCATGGATGAGCAATATGAATTTCTTCTCATTGATCACCGGGCCTGAGCAAGGTACTATCAAGCTACCTACAGATGCAGAACTGCTGGCTATGACACAAAAAGGCTTTAGCCAGGAAGTGAAAGCTATGGAAGAAAAGAAAGTAGCTTCCAGCCTGCTGGATAAAAAGCCAACGCCGGGCAAAGTAGTATCTAAACAAGATAATAAAGACTTTGGCGTAACTACACTGACACTTAGCAATGGTATCAAAGTGACTATTAAACCTACTGACTTCAAGAGCGATGAAATTATCGTAAAAGGTTTGAAAAAAGGTGGCCTGAGCAACTATGGTGTAGCGGATAAATACAGTGCACAATATGCTGGTGCCGTAGTTGGTTCTATGGGCTTTGGTAGCTTCAATCCTACAGATCTGGAAAAGGTTATTGCAGGCAAGAGCATTAAAGCAGGAGCCGGTTTGGGTGAAAATGCAACCAATGTATCAGGTACCAGCACGGTGAAAGATTTTGAAACAATGCTACAATTGATGTACCTGAAGTTGATGCAACCGCGCAAAGACGATGCCCTGTTCAAAGCCTTTAAAGACAAACAGAAAATGCAGTTGCAATTCCTGTCTGCTAATCCTCAGTATTCGTTCTATGATACACTGGTAAGTGCATTATATAATAAAAACCCTTTAGCAAATGAGCCAATACCGAAACCTGCGCATTTCGAAGCTATCAATCTCGATAGGTCTTTAGAGATTTATAAGAACGAAGTAAGCAATGCTGATGGTTATGAGTTTTTCATAGTTGGTAATGTAAAAGTTGATGAGATAACACCGCTGGTAGAAACTTATTTAGGCAGCTTGCCATCAACCGGCAAAACGCCAAAGGTTACTGATAATGGTGTTCGTCCTATAAATGGTGCTAATACCCTCAAGTTTAAGAAAGGTAAAGAAAAGCAAAGCCTGATTATTGCTTCTTTCTATGGCGAAAGGCCATACAGCGAAAAACTGGAAATGAAAGCGGATGCGCTTACCGAAATTCTGAACATCAAGGTAATAGAAGAACTGCGCGAGAAAATGGGTGGTACTTACAGCGGTGGTTTTGGTGCGCAATTCGAGAAAGATCCTTACAACAACTATTCTATTCAATACCAATTGCCTTGCGGACCGGAAAATGTAGATAAACTGATAAAAG
>DASWWE010000095.1:0-16459 GCA_036406055.1 Flavipsychrobacter sp.
ATGCCATATACCGGCTAAAAAGTGACAAACAGGTATTGCTGCCCGAAGTGAAACAACTGGACTACCTGTGGATGATAGAGTGCGGCGCACCGGAAAGCCAGGCTGCCACCATCATGCAACTGCTAAGGAACCTGCCGGATATACAGCTGGCACAGACCATACCGGCAGACAGGCTGAAGAATTCGAGCCACCTGTTAGTCTGATAATAAACCGGCGATATTATTTAACCGAAAGCAATACATACAAAACAGTAACATATAAATATGTTAATTCCATGGTGCCTATTAGGTGCATACGTGTATTTTTCTATTTTTGTTGCCTGTCAAAACAATCGCTTGCATGAATTTTCGCAAAATCAACAACATAGTTGGTTGGGCCGTGGGTATTATTGCTACCCTGGTTTACTTATCCACTATGGAACCTACGACCAGCTTCTGGGATTGTGGTGAGTTTTTATCTTGTGCCTATAAAATAGAAGTAGGCCACTCTCCAGGTGCCCCATTATTTATGATGATACAACGCATGTTTGCGTTGATGGCCGGCGGCGATGTAAGCCGCGTAGCTATTTTTATGAATGCCTGGTCGGCCATAGCGAGCGGACTGACCATCCTGTTCCTCTTCTGGACCATTACACACTTTGCCAAAAAACTGACCAGCGGTGGCGACACTGAGCCTACCGGCCTGCAAACCACACTGATAATGGGTTCGGGCATCGTCGGTGCGCTGGCTTATACATTCTCTGATACCTTCTGGTTCTCTGCCGTGGAAGCAGAGGTATATGCCACATCTTCTTTCTTTACAGCCGTAGTATTCTGGGCCATCCTGAAATGGGAACACGTGGCCAATACCAAATATGCAGACCGCTGGCTGGTGTTCATCTCTTATATGATGGGCCTTTCGGTAGGTATACACTTGCTGAACTTGCTGGCAATACCGGCGGTTGGCATGGTGTACTACTTCAAGCGCTATGAAGCAACTACAAGAGGCGGTATTACTGCTTTTATACTAGGCTGCGTAGCGCTGGCTTTTGTACAGTTTGGCGTGCTGCAAGGCTTGCCGATACTGGCATCTAAATTCGACCTGCTGTTTGTGAACAGCCTGGGTATGCCATTCGATTCCGGTGCGCTTACATTCATCGTGATACTGGTAGCGGCACTGGTGTGGCTGCTGATATGGGCAAAGAAAAAGAACTGGTACCTGGTGCATACCGGGGTGCTGTGCATCACATTTATCATCATTGGTTTTTCCAGCTACCTGGCGCCGCTTATCCGTTCAAGGGCAGAAACGCCGATAGACATGACCAACCCAGACAATGCTATCAGCCTTACCTCTTACCTGCAACGTGAGCAGTTTGGCAGCCAGCCATTGCTGTTTGGCCAAGACTTTGATTCAAGGCCTATTGAATACAAATCGAAAGGGCACCAATATGCCCGTTCTGAAAAAGATGGCAAAGACCATTACGAAATAGTAGGTAAGAAACTGGAGCAAGTGTATGATGCTGCTGACAAACGTTTCTTCCCTCGTATATGGGATAATAACGACCCAAGCCACGTACAGTATTACCGCGACTACCTGGGCCTGACCCCGGGAGAGTCGCCAACGACATCTGATAACTTCAGCTTCTTCTTAGGTTATCATATCAACTGGATGTGGTGGCGCTACTTTATGTGGAACTACAGCGGCCGCCAGAACGACCTGCAAGGTATGAGCAATGGCATGGCCCGTAACGGTAACTGGATAACCGGTATCAAACCGATAGATAAAATGCTGGGACGTGGTGATATGGACCTGGGATCGGACGGCATTAAGAATAACCCTGCCCGCAACCAGTACTATATGCTGCCTTTTATACTGGGTATACTTGGTCTGATCTACCAATTCAACCGCGATAAAAAAGATGGTACGACTGTATTGACGTTGTTCTTCTTTACAGGTATCGCCATTGCCATATACCTGAATATGCCACCGCTGCAACCACGTGAGCGCGACTATGCCTTTGTGGGGTCTATGTATGCCTTTGCCATATGGATAGGCCTTGGTGTGATGATGGTGAACGACTGGTTGCAAAAAGCCGTAAAAGGCGCTGCCGGTGCTTATGTAACCATTGCACTGTGCCTGCTGGCCGTGCCAACTATAATGGCGAAAGAAGGCTGGGATGACCACAACCGCTCGAAGAAAGAGCTGGCGCAATCTTCAGCCTACAATGCCCTGATGTCTTGCGAGAAAAATGCCATCCTGTTCACCTTTGGCGATAATGATACTTACCCACTGTGGTACCTGCAGGAGATAGAAGGCGTACGTACGGATGTACGTATCGTCAACATGAGCCTGCTGGGTATAGACTGGTATATAGACCAGCTGAACCGTAAGATAAATGACGCTGATGCCGTACCTATGGTATGGAAACGCGAACACTACCTGGGAGACCGCAGAAACTATTTGCAATATTACAACAGCCCACAAGTGCCGCAGGATAAATTCCTGAGCCTGATGGACATTTGTAAATTCATGATCAGTGATGACCCGAATGCCAAACTGCAATCTATGAGTGGTGAAGCGGAGAACTTCTATCCCAGTAAGAAGTTTTACCTGCCAAGCATGAGCAAAGAGGAAATGGTGAAAAGAGGCTGGATAAAAGCTGCCGACACCAATACTATCATCAACGACATGAAGTTCGTCTTCCCTAAAGACGTAGCATATAAAGATGACCTGGCTGCGCTGAACATCCTGGCCGCTGTAGCTGCCGATGGCTGGAAACGCCCTGTATATTTTGGCAGTGGCTTGCCGGGCGATAACTACGAAGGTATGGATGACTATATGCGACTGGAAGGTGTGGTATACCGCGTGCTGCCTTACCGCCTGAATGATTCGCTGAAAGCAAGGCAGCAGGACATGGGTTCTGTAGACCTGGATAAGAGCTACAACCTGTTCATGAACACCTTTAAATGGGGTAATGGCCAGCGCAACGATGTATATTTTGATGAGAAGAACCGTATCATGTTTGCTACCTATCGCATCAACGGTGCCAGGATAGCTACGGAGCTGGGCTGGTCGGGACGTAACCAGGAAGGTGTAGCCCTGCTGGATAAAGTGATGGCAAATATTTCACAGAAATCTTACTATTATGATGCTACGGCTTACTATATAGCCATGGCTTACTATAATATAGGCGAGAAGACTAAGGGCCGCGACCTGGCGCTGAAGATCGTTAAGAACTGTGAAGATGATATCAACTATATCTTATCTGTAAAAGAAAGCCTGAGAGATAACATGGCCGGTGAAGTGAAACGTGATGGTACGATTATGAACATACTATCGAACGTGGCACAGAATGCCGGTGATGCAAAAACAGCCAAAGAAATACAAGACAGGCTCAACTTCATTATAAACAAAGCTGCGAGCCAAATGCCAAGCTTGCAGCAAATGCAACAACCTCAACAACCAGTAAACAACCCCGGTCTTTAAGACCGGGTTGTTTTTACGTATAAATCAATAAAACACCTGTAACGATGAGAAGAATATTAGCACTGGCTTTGTGCCTTACAGCATGGAATGATATCAACGCACAAGTGTTTAAAAACAGGAATGGAAGCACAGCCCCGGAATTCATACTGGTACAATTGCCTACCAATAAACAACTGGCAGAAGCCTATACCAGGAAGGGAAATATAAAAAGTGCGGAAAATATGCGGAAGGATGCAGCAGAAGTTTCTAAACGCATGGTGATGGACTTTTCAGACAACTTTGATTTTTGCCCTGTGTACTATTTTTATGACAGCACTGCCAAACAAGTGCAGGATGGTGCCCTGGAAGGTGTAGTGCTGGATAAGGATATGAAACCGGTTGCAAGCCCCAAGAAAAACGCAGCAGATACTAACTATAATATTGTTTACTTCGGCTACCATGTGCTGACAACATCGGATTACCGGTCGGAAGGAGATGACAAAGACCCGTACGATGCTGCTTATGCACCATTGGGAAGTGGGCAAAAACGTTTGGTAATGCTTACGCACCGTTTTCAGAATATACTTACCGCCCAACCGCACCGAACAGGTACGATAGCTTCTAAGAAAAGTAAAAAAAGCGTGAAGGATTACTATTATAACGAAACATCTAAAAGTACGTATTACAGGCCCTACGCCAGAAACTTAAGTAATGCATTGAGCCGATACTACTCCAACTAAAACTACATTTTAAAAAAGCCTTCTCTACAGAGAAGGCTTTTTTAATGATACAGCATCCGGATTTAGCGATAGCAAACATGAAAGGCACAGAGTCTGTTTACTCATCTTTGACGTTGAATAAATTGAAAACGTCATGGCATCAAATTTTGGCGTATTATTAAATTAACCGTTCGTGCATATCAGGTAAATTCTCAACCAAACACAGTTATAATATGCATTCAACGTACTAAAGTGTATTAAATTTATACCAGTGTCAATATAATCACAGAGCATTAAATATTGAGTATGATTGAGCAAGTAGAAATAGGCGCGTTACATTTTGAGGATTATCAGCAATTGCTTTCTGCTATGAAGGCATCCTACCAGGGATGGCAGGGTGGATATTGGAGCTTAAGCGCCATAGAAAACCTTATCACCCGGTTCCCCGAGGGCCAAATTGTTATCAAGGTCAATAATGTGGTGGTGGGATGTGCTTTATCTATAATTGTGGATTATAAAAAGTATGGCGATAACCATACGTATAAGCAAATAACCGGGAACTATACCTTTAAAACGCACGATCCGCAAGGGGATGTATTGTATGGAATTGAAGTTTTCATACATCCCGATTACCGCGGGTTGCGATTAGGACGTCGGCTTTATGATGCCAGGAAAGACCTGTGTGAAAATCTCAACCTTAGAGCGATAATTTTTGGCGGCCGTTTGCCAAACTATCACGAACATTCGCATGTTCTTACACCTAAGCAATACATACAGAAAGTTAAAAGCAAAGAGATCTATGACCCTGTATTGTCCTTTCAACTGGCAAACGATTTTCATGTGAAGAAAGTGCTAAAGAACTATATGCCGGAAGATGAACAAAGTAAAGAGTTCGCAACCTTATTGCAATGGTTCAATGTTTATTATGTTTCGGACCTGAAAAATGTGTTCAATGTCAAGACCTATGTGCGCATTGGCCTGATACAATGGCAAATGCGGCTCTATAAGGATATCAATGAAATGTTCAGTCAAGTGGAGTACTTTATCGACTCTGTTTCTGCATATAAAAGCGACTTCGCTGTTTTCCCGGAGTTATTTAATGGCCCTCTACTGGCTGAATTCAATCATTTATCTGAGGCAGAAGCCATGCGCCAGCTTGCCCAATATACCCCCGAGATGAAAGACAGGTTCAGGGAGCTGGCCATTCGCTATAACGTAAACATTATTACCGGCAGCTTCCCGAGTATTGAAGACAATAATTTGAAAAACATTGGATATCTGTGTCACCGCAATGGTAGCGTAGATAAGTATGAAAAAATACACATCACCCCAGATGAGGCGAAGCACTGGGGCATACGTGGCGGGAATGAATTAAAAGTATTTGATACTGATGCAGGACGCGTAGGTATCCTTATATGTTACGATGTTGAATTTCCGGAGTTACCCCGGCTTCTCGCAGAACAAGGCATGCAAATTCTGTTTGTACCTTTTCTGACGGATACCCAAAACGCATATATGCGTGTCAGGTTGTGTGCACAGGCACGCGCCATAGAAAATGAATGCTTTGTGGCTATTACGGGAAGCGTAGGTAACTTGCCCAAGGTTGAAAATATGGACATCCAATATTCGCAAGCTGCAGTTTTTACACCGAGCGATTTCGCCTTCCCGTCCAACTGCATTAAAAGTGAAGCAACTCCTAATACCGAAATGATTTTGATTGCCGAGGTTGACTTATCATTATTGCATGAATTGCATAGCTATGGCAGTGTGAGAAATCTAAAGGATAGGCGGACTGATTTTTATGACCTTAAATTGAGAGGTGGGCACTAAGCGCTTGCCTGCCTTTTAGGATGCACTACAGGTGCCAAGGAGCGTTTACCATCAAAAGAAAAAAGCCGTTGAAATCAATTGATAACAACGGCTTTTTTTGGGAGGTCACAAGCAGATTCGAACTGCTGTACGAGCTTTTGCAGAGCTCTGCCTAACCGCTCGGCCATGTGACCGCTGAGTGGATTGCAAATGTAGTAAAAAATCGTTTCTTTACAAGTACTAAAAAATAAAGTATGAATGCTTTACCATTTCATGGCATTGAAGCATCAGAATTGCTGCTTACAAACAAGGGCGCTGTATATCATTTAAACCTTGTACCGGCGCAGCTTGCAGATATCATCATCACCGTAGGCGACCCTGCGAGAGTAGCGGCAGTATCTAAATACTTTGACAAGATAGAGTGTATAGTTTCTCACAGGGAATTTGTAACGCATACCGGTTATATAGGCGCCAAACGCATTAGTGTCATCAGTACCGGCATTGGCACAGATAATATGGATATTGTACTGAATGAGATAGATGCATTAGCCAATATCGACTTTACTACACGAAAAGTAAAACCGCAAACAAAGCAACTGAAAATAATACGCATGGGTACCTGCGGTGCCCTGCATAAAAACATACAGCCGGGAGCACTTGTTTTATCTGCCTATGCCATAGGGCTTGACAACCTGATGCATTATTACAAGCTCCCCAATAATACCGACGAACAATACATATTGCATGAATTTTCGCTGCACACACGGCTTGTAAACAGCATTATTACCCCATATATAGCAGAGGCCAGCATACAGTTACGGAAATATTTCGGTAAAGATTTTCATCATGGCATTACGATAACCAGCCCCGGCTTCTTTGCACCTCAGGGGCGTGCATTGCGTGCGCAGCCTGCCTTTCCGCACCTGGTAGACGCATTGACTACATTTAATAGCCGCGATATGCAGGTGTTAAATTTTGAAATGGAAACATCTGGACTGTATGGATTGGGAAAAGTACTGGGACACCATTGTGTTTCCATCAGCACGGTAACCAATAACCGCATTACAACACAGGCTATACATGATATGGATGTAGCTGTAGATGATATGATAAGAAAAACACTTGCTATCATAGCAGGTATGTAAGCTTCAGGCTGATTTAACAATTATCCTTTTGATAAGTCAGTTAATAGTCTAATTTCGCTGCCGTATGTACCCGGATTTTCAACATTTATTAGAAAGCCTGACAGGTGCCGAGATGCCTGAATGGCTCAGCATATTCAAGACCTTTGGCCTGATGGTAGCCATCGCCTTCCTGGCTGCAGCGTGGACCATAGTGCAAGAACTGAAACGTAAAGAGCAACAAGGCCTGATACAGCCAACGTATAGCGAAGAAACAATCGGCAAACCTGTAACTATAAATGAGCTGGTCCTTTCGGGCATACTGGGTTTTGTGCTGGGCTTTAAAGCAGGTGGCATGTTGGGCAATGCGGCAGAAGTAGCACCAGACCCTATGGGTTATTTATTTTCCCTGAAAGGAAGCCTGTTGGTAGGTATAATTGGTGCTGCCATATTGGTATACTTAAAATATGCTGAAAAGAAAAAGCAACAACTGCCCGAACCACAAACCCGGAAAGTAGTTATACACCCGCATCAGCGCATCAGCGAGATAGTGATGATAGCGGCTGTAGGCGGTCTTGCCGGTGCCAAAATATTCAATGCCTTTGAAACCTGGGACGACTTTATACAAAACCCTATGGAGAGCCTGTTATCTTCATCAGGCCTTACTTTTTATGGAGGTTTGATAGTGGCTACTGTAGCTTTGATGTATTATGCCCGTAAGAATAACATCCCCTTCAAACACCTATGTGATGCTGCTGCACCGGGCCTGATACTGGCCTATGGTATAGGCAGGCTGGGTTGCCAGTTTGCCGGTGATGGTGACTGGGGGATTTTTAACAGTGCCTATGTTACCGATCCGGATGGTTCATTACGACTGGCGGCGGCTGGTGAATTTCAAAATACTTTGAAAACGGCACATCAATATTTTGTTCGGGATTTCGGCAGCCTTGCAAATGTACCGCATATCACAGCACCGGCACCCGCTTGGCTACCCGACTGGATGTTTGCCATGAACTATCCGCATAATGTAAACAATGAAGGTGTGCAGATTGCGGGATGCATGGACAATTACTGCGCTGTTTTGCCTGCAGGCGTATTTCCTACCCCACTCTATGAGTTTGTAGCCTGCATGCTGATATTTGCCTTCCTATGGGCTATACGCACACGATTGAAGTATGCCTGGCAGATGTTTGGCATCTATCTTATCTTCAACGGGCTGGAGCGTTTCTTTGTAGAGAAAATACGCGTGAACTATAAATACGACTGGGGGTTCCTGCACCCCACACAGGCCGAAATCATTTCTACCGTGCTGGTGATAGCCGGTATATTGATACTGATAACGAGGAAAAAGCAAGCTGTGCTACAAACACCGGCTTAATGCGATGTATAACTATTTGGAAACCGTGCCTGTAGCATTGCAGGCACGGTTTTTATTTTCAATATGTCGTGGCTACTGCAGCAATTCAAATATCGAACCCGACCGCTATAAAATTTACCCGTAAGAAACTGGATAAATTGCATATGGATACCGCCAAGAGTGCAGCGGCTATAGACCTTGTATATACTACTGACACGATAGCAGGTATCAGTCGTAAACAAAAGAATGGCGGCTGGACTTATTCACATGACGGTAAAACTATTAAGGATAAAGAAACGCTAGACAGGATAAAGAAACTGGTGATACCACCGGCATGGCAAAATGTATGGATCAGCCCGATAGCCAATAGCCACCTGCAGGTAACAGGTACAGACGCAATGGGACGTAAGCAATACAAGTACCATACGCTATGGACAACACTACGCAACCAAACCAAATTCTCTCATCTGTATGAATTTGGGAAAGCATTACCCACCATCAGGAAGCAACTGGAAAAACACATGGCATTGCCGGGGCTACCACATGAGAAGGTGATGGCAACCATCATTGCACTGTTGCAATGCACTTGCATACGCATTGGCAGCAATGAATATGAAAAGCTTTACGGCTCTTTCGGGCTGACGACAATGAAAGATAAACATGTGCAGATAAATGGCAGTGAGGTAAAGTTTGAGTTCAAAGGCAAGAAAGGTGTTTACCACAAAATAAACCTGAAAAGCAAAAAACTTGCCCGCATCGTGCAGCAATGCAGGGACATACCGGGCAAAGAATTATTCCAGTATTATGATGATAACGGCAAACGTAAGCCGGTGGATTCAGGCATGGTAAACAGTTACATTAAAGTCATCAGTGGTGGCGATTTCACTGCCAAAGATTTTCGCACATGGGCAGGAACGCTACAGGCTATCGAAGCCTTTAAAGAAAAAGGAACGGTAGATGGCATTACAGCTACTAAGAAAGTTATAGTAGAGGTGCTGGATATTGTAGCAGAAAAGCTGGGCAACACACGTGCTGTATGTAAGAAATATTATGTGCATCCTGTAGTGATAGACCACTACACCAATAATACACTCCGCAAATTTCTGGAACAAAAAAATACTGCCGCTTGCAGCGACAGTATTGAATTAAGTACAGATGAAAAAATAATGATGAAGATACTGGAATCTACTGCTGCTCATATTATAGTCTAAGCAGTAACAGGCAAATCTACCAAATGTCCGGTATTTAATTCCGGATTGGCACGTTCCGCAGCTTCAATTGGTGCAAAGTTTGAAAGGGCTTCACCCCTGTTTTTTCCTACCAATGTAGTATGCTCGTAGTGTACAGAAGGCTTACCATCGGCAGTTACAACAGTCCAGCCGTCTTCCAATGTCAGCACATCTTTCGTACCAAGGTTTATCATTGGTTCGATAGCCAGTACCATACCTTGTTTCAGGCGTTTACCATCACCACGGCGGCCATAGTTAGGAACCTGCGGATCTTCATGCAGTTTTTTCCCTACGCCGTGGCCCACCAGTTCGCGCACCACACCATAGCCATTTTGACGACCGGTAAGGTCTTCAACGGCAAAAGAGATATCGCCTACCCTATTATTCTCACGTGCCTGGTATACCGCATTCATCAATGCTTCTTTGGTAATGCGCATCAGTTTCAGCACCTCAGGCTTTACTTCGCCAATAGCGAACGTATAAGCATGATCACCATGATATCCGTTCATATATACACCGCAGTCTACAGAGATAATATCTCCATCTTTCAGTTCATAATTGCTGGGGAAACCATGTACTACCACCTCGTTCACAGAGATGCACAAAGAGGCAGGAAACGGAGAAGAAGCCGGGCCATAACCTTTAAAAGAAGGCACGCCACCATTATCACGTATAAAAGCCTCGGCCATTTTATCGATAGATAAAGTGGTGATACCGGGCTTTAAAAAGTTTGCCACCTGTGTTAAGGTGGCAGTGACTGTTAAAGCACTTTTTCTGATCAGCTCAATTTCTTCTTTACTTCTAATATGTATCATTACTCAGAAATTCAATATTATACAGCAGCACCCGCACTTTGACGGCCGGTGATGCGCCCTGTTTTCATCAGGCCATCGTATTGGCGCATCAGCAGGTGGCTTTCTATTTGTTGCAGTGTATCAAGGATAACACCCACACCTATCAGCATAGACGTACCGCCGAAGAATGTTGAGAAACCACTTGTAACACCCAGCAACGCAGCTATACCGGGCAGGATACCTGCTACCGCCAGGAACACAGCACCTGGCAGGGTGATACGGTCCATAATAGTAGCAATATAATCTGCTGTAGGTTCACCCGGTTTTACACCAGGGATAAAACTGTTGTTACGTTTCAGGTTATCTGCCATCTCTGTTGGGTTGAAGATAAGTGCTGTGTAGAAATAGGTAAATGCAATTACCAATACAGCATATATCAGGTTATACCACAGCGATGTGTGATCAGACATAGCACGTACGAAACCTACAGCTGTTTCATTATTAGAGAAACCGGCAATTGTTGCAGGGATGAACATGATAGCCTGGGCAAAGATGATAGGCATAACACCCGCAGAGTTTACTTTCAGCGGTATAAAATCGCGTGAACCACCTGCTACTTCGCGTGCAGCATTATTGCTACCTATGATGCGGCGTGCATAGTTCAGCGGTATTTTACGAATACCTTGTGTCAGCAGGATAAGTCCTACCACTACAGCGATGAATACAGCGATCTCTATCAGGAATATCAGCAGGCCACCGCCGCCACCAAGGTTTTTAGCATCAAACTCCTGACCCAGTGAGTGAGGCAGACGAGCCAGGATACCTACCATGATGATAAGTGATGTACCGTTACCAATACCTTTATCAGTTATCTTTTCACCCATCCACATTACAAACAATGTACCTGCAGTAAGTACTACTACAGTAGAAAGCCAGAACAGGAATGCAGAGAATTCAGGAACGATAGCAGTACCGCTTTGTGTACGCAGGTAAGCTACATAAGCACTTGCCTGGAACACCGTAACCAATACTGTAAGGTAACGTGTGTACTGATTTATTTTACGGCGGCCGCTATCTTCACGTTGCATTTTAGCAATCTGCGGCACAACGATACCAGCCAGCTGCATGAAGATAGATGCAGAGATATAAGGCATAACACCTAACGCGAATACAGAAGCGCGGCTAAACGCACCACCTGCAAACATGTTGAAAAGGCCAAGCAGGCCTTCCTGGCTGCCTTCAAGCACCAGCATATTAGGATTGATACCCGGCAGTGTTATGTAACAACCTGCACGATATACCAAAACCAGCATCAATGTGAATAGGATGCGCTTACGGAGTTCGTCTATACTCCAGATATTCTTAAGCGTGTCAATTAGTTTCTTCACTGGGTCTGTAATTAGTCAAAAAAATGTGAAATGCGAATAAACGATAAAAGACGCATTTTACCAAATGCGTCTTTCCGATATATTATTAGATTAAACCAGTTCTACGGAGCCGCCTGCTGCTTCAATAGCTTGTTTGGCTTTTTCGCTGATGGCGTTTACTTTAAATGCCAGTTTAGCTTTTACTTCGCCGTTACCCAATATCTTAACTGCATCTGTGCGGCTGATAAGACCATTGATGTAAAGCAGGTCCAGAGAAAACTCAGACAGGTTATATTTTTCTATCAGGTAATCTAACTGGCCGATGTTGAACACTTTATAGTCAACACGGTTATTATTCTTGAAACCGCGTTTAGGCATACGACGCTGGATAGGCATCTGGCCACCTTCGTGTCCTTTTTTAGATTGATAACCGGTACGTGCTTGCTGACCTTTGTTACCACGTGTAGAGGTACCACCATGACCGCTACCTTCACCACGACCAATACGTTTTGTACTATGAGTAGCGCCTTCAGCTGGTTTTAAATTATGCAGTTGCATTGTTTTACAATTTTTGAACTTGCGCGGAATAGTATAACCGCTCGCAAATCAGGTTAATAAATTAAGCTTTTACTTCTTCCACTTTCACCAGGTGATGAACAGCTTGTACCATGCCTTTTATCTGAGGAGTTTCTTCAACTTCTACAGTAGCATGCATCTTGCGCAGACCCAGAGCTATCAGCGTACGCTTTTGGCGCTCAGGACGGTCGATACCGCTCTTTATCTGTGTAATTTTAATTTTAGCCATGACGCTATTATAATTCAAGAGTTAAAATTCAATTTCAAACGCCCGAAGGGCCCGGTTATTAACCGTTAAATACCTTCTTCAGGTTGATGTTGCGTTGTTTGGCAACTTGTACAGGCTCGCGCAGAGAACCCAGTGCAACGAAAGTAGCTTTTACCACGTTGTGCGGATTTGCAGAACCCAGTGATTTAGACAGTACGTCTGTAACACCTGCTGCTTCCAATACAGCACGCATGCTACCACCTGCTATCACACCCGTACCGTGAGCTGCTGGTTTGATAAGTACTTTTGCAGCACCTTCTTTAGCAAACTGCTCGTGAGGTATAGTACCGTTCATTACCGGCACTTTTATCAGGTTTTTCTTAGCGTCGTCTATACCTTTAGTAATAGCTTCCTGTACTTCTTTGGCTTTACCCAAGCCGTGGCCTACCACACCCTGACCATTACCTACTACCACCAATGCAGAAAAGCTGAATGCGCGGCCACCTTTAGTGGTTTTTACCACACGGTTGATTGCCACAACCTTTTCATGCAGTTCCAGGTCTCCGGCTTTTACGCGATTTAATTGTGTCTTCGCCATTATATATTGTAAAGAAAAAAGTTAATTAATGTTGTGATTAAAGTTTCATTCCGCCTTCGCGTGCACCGTCTGCTACAGACTTAACACGGCCATGATACAGGTAACCACCACGATCGAATACACATGTTTCAATGCCCAGTGATTTGGCTTTTTCAGCTATCGCTTTACCAACCAGTACAGATTTCTCTGATTTAGTTACTTTTTGCGCAGCGATATCTTTCTGACGAGAGCTTGCAGCAGCCAGCGTAGTACCTGTTGCATCATCTATCAGTTGTGCATAGATATCCTTATTGCTGCGGAATACAGAAAGACGAGGCTTTTGAGATGTGCCTACTACTTTGGCACGAATGCGCCAACGCAATTTCTGACGACGGATTACTTTTGGATCCAGTGACATTTTATCTTAGTTTTTACGGGCTCATGCTGCTAACTGCAACATGGCTACCGGAGTTTTTACAAAATTGATATAAGTAATTATCATCCTGCTGTGTGCAGGATGATAATCAGTTTTATTATTTACCGGCTGCCTTACCAGCTTTACGGCGAACAATCTCACCTGCAAAGCGAACACCTTTACCTTTGTAAGGTTCTGGTTTACGCAGGCTGCGTATTTTAGCAGCTACTGCACCCAGCAGTTGTTTATCAGTCGATTCCAGGATGATCCTTGGGTTCTGACCTTTTTCAGCTACAGTTGTAGCTTTGATTTCAGTTGGCAGATCAAAAATGATATTGTGAGAGAAGCCCAGCGCCATATCCAGTTGTTGACCGGCGATAGCTGCACGATAACCCACACCCACCAGTTCCAGTTCTTTTTTGAAACCTTCAGAAACACCAGTCATCATGTTGGCCAGCAGCGCACGATATAAACCATGCAATGCGCGGTGGCGAATCTGATCAGTAGGACGTGTGATAACAACTTCGTCATTAACCACTTCTACTTTAATATCGCGGTCAATAGCTTGCTTCAGCTCACCTTTAGGACCTTTGAATACTACTTCGTTAGCTGGCGTTACAGTTACAGTAACACCTTTTACTACAGTTATCGGCTTTTTACCTATACGAGACATTGTAAATGTTTATTTAAACTTGAAGCACCAACCGATCAGCCTGTATAGGAACCGGCTTAATGTATCAGTGCCCCGGTGATTATCAATTTATTAATAAATGTTGCACATTACTTCGCCACCTACATTCTGTATACGCGCTTCTTTATCTGTCATTACACCTTTAGATGTAGAAACGATAGCGATACCCAGACCATTCATTACACGTTGTATCTCGCTGGGTTTTGCGTATTGACGCAGACCCGGACGGCTAATGCGCTCTAAAGAACGAATAGCAGGCTCTTTCGTATTAGCATCGTATTTCAATGCTATTTTGATGATGCCTTGTTTGTTATCGTCTTCGAATTTGTATTTCAGGATGTAACCTTTTTCGTAAAGGATCTCTGTAATACGTTTTTTAACATTCGAAGCAGGTATTTCCACGATGCGGTGACGCGCCATTTGTGCGTTACGGATACGGGTAAGGAAGTCTGCTATAGGATCTGTTACCATTTTAATTTTAAAATTTTGTAAAGTTTTAAATTGTGCCCGGTTTCGGATGATACTACTCTACCCGACCTGGATACGTTATAAATTACCAGCTTGCTTTACGTACACCTGGTATCTTGCCATCCAATGCCATTTCGCGGAATATCACACGGCAGATGCCGAAGTGACGCATGTAGCCTTTAGGACGACCTGTAAGCTGGCAGCGGTTTTTCAAACGCACAGCTGATGAATTCTTTGGAAGTTTATCCAAAGCAGCATAGTCACCTGCAGCTTTCAGGGCAGCACGCTTTTCAGCGAACTTGGCTACCATTGCTTCGCGTTTGCGTTGGCGGGCTTTTACTGATTCTCTTGCCATTTATATCTTAGTTATTATCTTTCTTAATGTTTTTGAATGGCATACCCAGCTCTTTCAGCAGCTCATATGCTTCTTCATTGGTGCGGGCAGTAGTCACAAAAGTGATGTCCATACCGCTGATGCGTGTTACTTTATCGATGTTGATCTCAGGGAAGATGATCTGCTCTGTAACACCCATTGTGTAGTTACCACGGCCATCAAAAGATTTATCGTTGATACCTTTAAAGTCACGTACACGTGGCAGCGTGATAGAGATCATACGATCCAGGAACTCAAACATATTAACACTGCGCAGTGTAACGCGGCAGCCAATAGGCATTGCTTTACGCAGCTTAAAGTTAGAGATGTCTTTTTTAGACAGTGTAGGTACTGCTTTCTGACCAGAAATGTTTGTCATTTCCGTTACTGCATCATCTATCAGTTTTTTGTCAGCTACAGAACCTTTAACACCCTGGTTCAAGCATATTTTAACCAGGCGAGGACACTGCATTACAGTTGAGTAACCAAACTTTTTCATCAAAGCAGGTACTACTTCCTCATTATATTTCTTCTGTAAACGAGGGATATATGTTGTCGTTGCCATTATTTAATTTCCTCCCCTGTTTTTTTAGATATACGTACAAAACTTCCTTCTTTACGCTCACGTTTGATGCGTACCGGTGCTTTTTGCTTAGCATCCCACAACATTACGTTAGAGATGTGGATAGCAGCCTCTTCCTGTACGATACCCCCTTGAGGGTTCTGAGCACTAGGCTTCAGATGCTTCGTTACCATGTTTACGCCTTCAATAAGCACACGGCTTTTTTGAGGATAAACAGCCAACACCTTGCGTGGTTTGCTACGGTCTTTATCATCGCCGGCAACTACTACCACGTTATCACCTTTTTTGATGTTGAATTTTGGTTGAAATCTTTGTTTCACAATATTATATTTTAGCGTTGAAGCCTGTACCAGCCCAAACGGGCGGCAAAGGTACAACAAATTTTACAATACTTCAGGCGCTAATGAAACTATTTTCATATAACCTTTATCGCGCAGTTCGCGGGCAACTGGTCCGAATATACGGGTACCGCGTGGCTCATCAGAGTTGTTCAGCAGTACTACAGCATTATCGTCAAAGTTGATGTATGAACCATCTTTACGACGCAGTTTCTTCTTGGTACGCACGATAACGGCTTTAGATACAGTACCTTTTTTGATACCACCGCCTGGCAGTGCATCCTTTACGGTAACTACTATTTTATCTCCGATACCGGCATAGTCTTGGCCCGAATTACCCAACACACGGATACAAAGTACTTCCTTCGCACCACTGTTGTCGGCTACATT
>DASWWE010000096.1:0-6252 GCA_036406055.1 Flavipsychrobacter sp.
ATTAGCAGCAGAAGGCAACGATGTTGTGGTACTATATGATTTCCTGAAGCATGAAAAAGCACAGATACCCGATTGGTTTCGGCAAAAAATCGCTGGCGTAGAAGGCCGCGAGCTATGATGCTGGTACGGTTTTAGCACTAACTTTATATACGCACCCGCTTTCTTTATATATGAGGACATCCATTTTGCGATATGCCATAGCAGTGTTGTTGATGATATACTGGCCATTCACCGGCAGTGCGCAGCAGGGCCGTGGCTACTTCACCAATACTGAAGATGTATTCTTTGGTGGCCTGGTAGCCGGTATGAATTTTACTACTGTAGAAGGTGATGGTTATTCGGGCTATCATAAGGTAGGCTTCAATGGTGGCGGTACGGTATATGTAAAATTTGCTTCTCGTTTTCTTACAAGTATAGAGCTGCTATATACGCAAAAGGGCAGCCGCGGGGTAAGAACATACGATTCTTATTACTCCGGCACATTTGCAGAACGTTATTTTTTAGACCTGAATTATGTAGAAGTGCCGTTAGTGTTTCACTACGCCGCTACCGATAAATGGTTGCTGGGTGTTGGGGCGTCTTATGCGCAATTGCTGAATTCTAAAGAAGAGATGATAAGCGAGGTGCCGGTATATATCGACCCCGATATTTACCAGTTCCGCAAACAAGATATAGCAGTAGTAGCCAATGCCAACCTGCAGTTTGCCAAAGGCCTGTTCCTGAACCTGCGCTACCAGCACTCGATGGCCACCATCCGCGATGCTAACAGGGTAGCAGTAGGTGGCGGTACGCAGATAAGCAGTGTCTTTACCCTTCGCTTGATGTATTTGTTCCGGTAAGCTTAATCTTTCTGATATTGTTTGGGCTCCAATGCAGCCGGCGACCAATGTTTAAGGAATTCCGCCACTTTCGCTTTGCTATGTCCTTTACCTTCTTCCAGGTAGCCCGAGTTTTGAGTGTGCAACCTTTTGCCGTTAACATCCAGCACTACAAACACCGGGAAGCCGAAACGCTGCGGATAGTCCAGTTTGGCCAGCACGGCTTTATTGCGGTTTTCGGGGCTATAATTTACATGCACCACTACATAGTTATTGGCTATCAGTTTCGATAAGCTGTCATCTTTCGTCACCAGGTTGTGAAAACGCACACACCAGATGCACCAGTTGCCACCTATCTGCAGTAATACATGTTTGTTTTCGGCCTTAGCTTTTGCAACGGCAGCAGCTATTTCTTTATCTGCGTTGGCTGCGGGGTTATATATCTTAGGCTTGGTAGTGTCTGTTTGTGCATAGTTATTTAGGCTCACAAAGAGCAATGCTAACAAGCAAATAGTTTGTCTCATTTCTTTTTCTTCTTGCTTTTGCCAAATATGCTGAAACCCGGTGGGTCGTCGTAAGTCGACTTCAATATTTGGTTCAGCGTATCCAGTGAACAGCTGGTTCTGCGGTAGGCTGTCTTATCATTTATCAGTTTGCCCATGCCGCTGTCTTCCGATGTAACCTTGCGCACGCTGGCAGATAGTTTCTTGAAGGAAGCGCCCAGGTTATTTATTTTAGTATGCAGCGTGTCATTGGCCAGCTTTTTCGTTTGTTGTTCGGTATTCCTGATATCATTACGCAGCTTACCGCCATTAGCCGCCATCTTCGATGTACTGTTTTGAAGGCTTTGCAGGGTAGGGGCTATATCGCCAGCTTGTTTACTCCATGTTTTGGAAGTAGTCTCATAATCTTTTAGCTGTTTTTCCATCGATATAAGCGGCTTCGTAAAGGTGGTGAATAATCCCGTGGTGGTCATATAGCGCACGCCTTGCAGGGTGCTATCCGTAGCGCGTAGCAGGTATTTGGCTGCTTCTATGTATGGCGTCACCCGTACAGATACGTCCATAGCAGTACTGTCAAAGTCTGTTTGCAATACGCTTCCGCTAGGAAGTATTTCATTACTGTTGCCCAATTGCAGTGATATAGTCTTATCGCTCATCACCCCGCCGGAAGCCAGCATAGCTATGGTACCCTTTGGTATTTTTATATTGTTATCTATTTCCAATACCACGCGCACACGGTCGTGCAGCGCCTGTAGCTCTTTAATATCACCTACGCGCACACCTTTTATCTGTACCGGCGATGATTGCTGCAGCCCCTTTACATTATTGTAATAGGCCACATACTCATTGTCGTCCGGCTGCATATTGGTGATAATGAGATATCCGGCTACCAATACCACCAGGGTAATAGCAATGCTTATCCAGTTCCGGTTAGGCTTCTTTTTTTCTTCCATTTATCTGCAATGTGCCAAAAGTAGTATATAATAATCAAGCCATTGCTAATACCTTCGATGGTTATATCTTTTTTGGCCACTGCTTATAGGCGGGCGTTTGCAGCTTTCTGCCGCCAGTGCTATCAGCACCAGTGCCACAATTATCAGTGTTATATTCTTCATAGCAGGTTAATTGTTTTAAATATAATCAATTTTTCATGTTTATTGTACTACTTCTAAGCCTGCTGTATTCAAAAACTATTTAACAATACCTATCTAAAAATACTTACTACCCTTACTATGAACTTATTATATTTGTAGTCTCAAACATTTTTATGAATTTATTTGTAGGTAATCTAAACCCCGAGACCACCGAGCAATCCTTAGAAAAGATATTCTCTGAATTTGGTGAAATAGTATCACTTAAAATAGTGAAAGACAATGAAACCGGCATGTCGCGCGGTTTTGGCTTTGTTGAGATGGCAGATAGGTACACAGCGTTTGATGCTATCGATAACCTGGATATGACTTTTTTTGAAGGCCAGATAATATCAGTAAAAGAAGCAAAACCTAAAGCAGGCCCTGGTGGCGGTGGTGGTTTTAATCGTGGCGGTGGCGGTTTCAACCGCGGCGGCGGTGGTGGCTTCAACCGTGGTGGCGGTGGTGGTTTTAACCGTGGCGGTGGCGGCGGTTTCAATCGCGGCGGCAGTGGCGGTGGCTACAATCGTGATGGTGGCAACCGTGGCGGTGGCTTCAACCGTGAAGGTGGTGGCGGTTACAACCGCGAAGGTGGTTACAACCGTGATGGTGGCAACCGCGAAGGTGGCTATAACCGTGATGGTGGTTACAATCGCGAAGGTGGCAACCGTGATGGTGGCTATAATCGCGACAGGGGTGGTTACAACCGTGATGGCGGCAATTACAACCGCGATAATAACCGCGGGTACAACAGTGGAGGTTACAACAACAACAACAACAACAACGAGAATAACTAATATAGAATCCGCCTCCGGGCGGATTTTTTTTTGCACGGATATTATCGCTCTCAAAGTAGTGGTAGAAGATATAATAACTCACGCCGGTAGCTTAACCAATTACAGCGACTTACCGGCTTAGCTTTACAAAATCTTTAACAGCATGTGGAGTATTACCTTTTTGTGTTTGAGGCATAAACAGGTATAACCAAAATACATTCCCATGCACATCCGTCATTTTCTTGTCATCGCCATTATCTTGGCCATTGCATCCTGCAATAGTAAAGACACTATGGAGTCTTATCTTGCCACAGCAGATTCCACGCAACTGGCAGACCTTTCCGGCCTCAATGCTGGCTCGCGAAAAATACTCCGAACGGCAGATATGCAGTATCGCGTAGCCAATGTGGTAAACGCTACCATGCAGGCCGAAAAACTGGTAGCTGCCGCACATGGTATGGTAGTGAAGAGCCAGATACATAATAGTATAACATCGGTTAAAAATATGCCTTATACGTCCGACTCTTTAAAACGTACACAGGTATATACACCCACGGCGCAGCTGGTTTTGAAAGTGCCGGCGCAATATGCCGATACCGTGATGCAGCAACTGGGCGCTATGGCACAGTTTACGGAAAGCCGCACCATATCGCAGCAAGACCTTACATACGCCTATTTGTCAAACGCATTGAAGAATGAGAAGGCAGAGCAGCAACAACTTACTAAAGGAAAAGAAGCTTCCGTACTGGCATCTACACCGGAAGCCATCGCACAGAAGGATGCACGTGATGAGGCCGTAGTAGACCGCCGCGTACAGAACCTGCAACTGCTGGATGAAGCAGACTATGCTACTATAACGGTAGCCTTTGTGCAGCCCGAAATGGTAGATGTACAAACCATCATCAATCCCGAATATGCTACCCGAACGCCATTTGGTAAAGAATTGCAGATAGCAGGCGGCAAAGGTTTGAATATGCTGCGCGGGCTGATACTGTTTGTATTCCAGCTATGGCCTTTATGGTTGATGGCAGTGGCCGGTATATGGTTGTATCGCACACTGCGCAGGCAACCTGTAATATTGCCGAAGAAAGCTTAAGATGTTGTTGCCTGCACACCGTTGCAGGCAACTTTACTTTGACCACATGTATGAAAAAGGCATGATGACCAGCGATGCGGAATAACCGTAATTACCCCGCATTTCAGTACGTACTACATTATCCAGTCCACGCACTTTATTATAGTTTTCTGAATAGTCATATTCTGTTTCGCCGAAATAAGCTATTACACGCAGCTTGAAGACAAGCCCCGCAAAAAAGCCCGCTTCTGCTTTTACAAAGGGGGTTATTTTCAATGGCTGGTTCCGGTTATAATCGGTAGAGTACAGAATACCCGGGTTGATACCGGCACCAATACCAAAGCAGGTTTTGTAGTTTTTATTCAGCCGCGCGTCACCTCCCATCCTGTATTCAATACTTAATGGCATACCTGCGCGATAGGTTTGAAAGGGTATTGAAAATTTTGCCCCCGGCGTTATGGTTATACTGTCATAGGTTAGCTTACTGACGCTTGCCATTAGTTCCATGTTAAAGACCAGCATGCTATTGTCGCTTACTATCAACAGCGGAAAGTAACTACCTATATGAACGGCGAATGATTGCTTTGCTTTGATATCCGCTTTAAAGCTATCGGCCCGGTATCCGCCGGAATCTGCAAATCCATTGAACTGAATATCTGCCTTGCCGCTTATCATTTGCAGCCCAACGCTCACTGCCATGCGCTGTAAAAAGCGTTTATCGTTTACGGAATTGGCAAGATAATAATCTTGCATCGCGCTTCTATAACCGCCACGCTGTGCTATGGCTGCTGTGCTTACGGCTATGAAAAGAAAGAGGGCAAGGTATTTGAGTTTCATAAATGGGAGGTGTTCTTTAAAGATAATTGAATTATTTTTTACATGTAACGGGTGGAGGCAAATTTTTATAAATACCCCGTCAATAGTTATAAATACGCTCGCTGTGCCAAACTGCGGTATAAAGCTTGATGTGTATACTGTAAAAGCACACAATGAAAAAACTACTACTTGCTGCACTATGCATGATTAGTGCATACATAGCATCCGCACAACTGGCCGATGCCGGATTTGAGAACTGGCAAACAGATACACTGGGCAAAAACCACCTTGTATCATGGAAACACTACGCAGGACCCACGACTGCAACTAATGATTATTATTTCGGTACATGGCGCACAGACACAGTGAAAGCAGGCTCCTATGCACTTAAGTTGTCGCGTTGGTATAATAACACTTGCGATTGGGTGCAGCAGGTGGCTGCCATTAATAGCCGGCCTGCTGCGCTGAGAGGCTACTATACATATACAGATAATGAATTGGTTGGCGGTGATCTCGATTCTGCGTTGGTAGAAATTGTATTGACGAAATGGAATATCGCAACTGCACAACAGGATACTGTAGGCTTTGGGTCTGCATATCTGGGTAGGGCTGCAGAGTATACGCTTTTCAATTGCCCGGTAGTATACTATTCAGCCGCCATGCCCGACTCTGTTACTGTAAACATAAGGCCCATGCCCTGGTCTAGCCCGTCTATGAATATGACGGGGTGGGGGTCTTATCTCAGTATCGATGCCCTTTCATTGGAAACAGCTACTGCTATAGCAGATGTAAATACCGTGCAGGTAGATATTTCCCCTAATCCCGCTACAACATATTTAAATCTGCATCTGAAGGTTGCTGATGCATATAATATTGAGGTATTGGATATTACAGGCAGGGTGCAGATAAATAAAGAAATAAACGCAACCACACATGTGTTGGATATATCAAAATTATCCTCCGGCAATTATGTGTTGCGTATCAGCAATCACGATGAAAAAACAGCAACAACCGTATTTGTAAAAGAATAAGCTTTTCATAGGACAAGGTAAACGGCGAACCCTAAAGAGGAGAAAATGAAGGCTTTAGGTGATAGCGGGTGTTTCTACGCCCGCTTTTTTCTTGAACTTTTTA
>DASWWE010000097.1:0-13524 GCA_036406055.1 Flavipsychrobacter sp.
GTAACGGTTAGTTCCAGTGTATCGCCTTTCTTTACTTTATCTAAGCCTATGGTTTTAGTATCGTACCAGTTTTCACCAAACTGGTAGCGCGGTGCCTTTTTATTATTTTTTGATGCTTTGCTTATAGTACAATCCATCCAGCCATCTTCACCACGCCAGTAAAAGGTTAGCGGCGTTTCTTTATGTTTCCATACCAGCAATATTTTTTGTGTGCGCACGGGTTCGCTTTCTTTGCGGCCTGGCAGGGTAGTTTGTTCTGTGGCCTCTATAGTTTTGGCATAGGTAGCGCCACTTTTTACAGCGGCTGCCTTTTTAGTTTGCGCGCATGCAGTAAGCATGGCTGCGGTGCATATGGTAGTAACAAATATTCCGGCTCTTGTTATCATAATCAAAAAGAAGTGGTTGTAAATATATGCAAACAGCCGCTTCGTGGTATAGAAGCGGCTGTTAAATGATAGTTTCGTTACTTTATTTACCTTTGGGGCGCACTATTTTCATTTCTTTCAGCAGCCAGCCGGCATCACCAAATTTTTCGATGATGAACAGCGTATAGCGCACATCCAGTGTTATGTTACGGCAAAGGTTCGGGTCGAAGTACAGGTCGCTCATCGTGCCTTCCCATATCCTGTCGAAGTTGGTACCTATCAGTTCGCCTTTCGCATTCAGCACGGGGCTGCCCGAGTTGCCACCCGATGTATGGTTGTTGGCAATAAATGCTATCGGCACGGTACCATTGGTATTCCATGTGCCATAATTCTTCTCGTTTTGCAGCGATACTAATTTGGCAGGCATTTTAAACTCTTCTACTTCCGGGTTGTTTTTCAGCACTGCTTCATCCAGGTTGGTCTGGAAAGAGTAACCTGCAGGGCCATCGGGGTCTATGCCTTTCACGGTGCCATAGGTAAGCCGCAATGTAAGGTTGGCATCGGGGTAGAAGCTCTTACTAGGGTCCAGTTTCATTTGTGCATTCATATACAACCTGTTCAGGTAGGTCTGCTGGTCGTTATATTTACCTAATACGGGCGTGATGCGTTCTTTGCGCAGCTTAGTGATGGCGCTGTATAATTGCCAGGCAGGGTCTGCCAATATAACAAGGCTATCTGGTGCCTGTGTTATAGACTGGAACATGGCCTTAGATGTGGCAGAAGCTGCATATACATAATTAGCCCATTTAGTATAGTCTGAGGCATTTGTGGTGTATTGCATCCTGAATGTTTCGGGAATATAACCCGCATTTTTTTCCATAAACAGCGGCATCAGTTGTGCGAATACTTTTTTATCCGTTTCTACATCATAATTCTTGAAAAAGCCCTCTGTTGATGCCGCAATCTTCTGCAGGGAATCAACGATATTAAAATTACCTTTTGCACGGATCACCTGCAGCATTTTGTCAAGCACCGCCGCTTGCTGAATGATTTCGATACCCAGTACGGCTTCTTTGATGTATTCGTCTGTTTTTACCAGTTCATTCACCGCATTGGCCTTTGCTTCCATTTGGGCCAGCAGGTCGTCGGCATAAGGCAATGTATTATCCGTTACCGCCCATTGCTGAAACTGTTTTTCGTATTCCTGTTTTTTGCCCATCACATTATTGATGCGCAGCCCACGTACTTCGCCTTGCCACTTCTTCCATCCATTGGCTACGCCGGCACGTTTCGATGTATATTTCAGAAACACATTGCGATCGGCTTCTATGCTTTTGGTCCATGCGGCCAGCCTTTTAGTGCGTGCCTCTATGCGTATCGGGTCTATTATAGAATATACCTGGTTCAGTTGGTACGATGAAATGTATTCCATAGTAGTGCCGGGAAAGCCATATACCATAGTAAAATCGCCTTCTTTATATCCACCTGCATTGATGGTGAAGAACTGCGATGTCTCGTAAGGCTTATTGTCTTTTGAATAGTCGGCAGGCTTATTGTCTTTGCCAGCATAGATGCGGAAGATGCTGAAATCGCCCGTATGGCGCGGCCACATCCAGTTGTCGGTATCGCCACCAAAAGACCCGATGCCATTGGGCGGAAAGCCCACCAGGCGTATATCCCTATACGTTTCAGATAGTATTACCCAATATTGATTGCCATTATAGTATGGTTTTATCATGGCATCCATACCGGTAGAAAATTTATAGCCTTTTTCCAGGTTGGCAATGCGTACATTTATTACAGATGCCCTTGCAGCTTCGCTCAGTGTATCATCAATATTTGCTAATATCCGGTCGCTCACATTTTCCATACGCCTTACAAAAGTGACGGTAAGGCCGGGGCAGGGTAGTTCTTCCCCATTATTTTTGGCCCAGAAGCCATCGGCGAAATAATCGTGTTCTTTATTGCTGAGCCCTTGCACAGTGCCATAGCCGCAGTGGTGGTTGGTAAGTACCAGCCCTTTTGATGAAATTACCTCGCCCGTGCACCCCTTGCCAAACAACACCACGGCATTATTAAGGCCGGTGCCGTTTTCATTATATAATTGCTCTACGGGTATTTCCAGGCCCATGCTTTTCATGTCTTTTTCCCTGCTTTTTACGGTAGGGGGCAGCCACATGCCTTCTTTGGCATAAGTATGACAATTAAAACCAACGAATGAGAGTAAAATGACAGTCTTAATAAATGGAACCCTTAAAGGAGTTTTAAACATGTTAGTAATTGGTTTAAAGAAATAAAAATACTGTATTGCTATAAAAGTTTTATTCAAATTGTTATATTAGCCCAATAGAAAGTGTAATTCTTATCAGTATTATGAGAAAATGCCTACTCTTCGTAGCACTTATAGTGTCGCATATTAGTTTATTTGCGCAGGAAGGTTTGTTTAAATCGCCCGATACGGTGTGTCCTAAACAGCCTGTGCAACTGGTAAGCAATGTGCCTAATGCCGCAACTCACTATTGGGGCTTTTGTTCCGGATACGCGTTTAATGATCCTAAAGCTACCGCACTGGGTAAGAAATTTGCCTTGGATGGTGCAGCAGCCATAGAAGTGGAAAAAGACGGCGCCAATTATTTCGCATTTGTGCTCAACAGGGGCCTGAACGCATCGCTGGTAAGGCTGGAGTTTGGCAATAGCCTGGATAACACACCTAAGGTGACGGATTACGGCACAATGGATGGCGTATTACCGAAGGAGCTCAACTCTTTGCACATAGTAAAAGATTCGGCAAAAGGTAACTGGCATGTTTTCGTGGTAGGTGGTGATAATGTAGGTACATCTTCTCTGGCCCGCCTCGACTTTGGTACAACATTGGCTAACACGCCAAACATTGTAAACTTTGGCAACCTGCTGAATACCCTGGACCGCCCTGTAGGTATTTTCATTTATAAAGAAGCTGGTAAATGGTATGGTTTCACCTTCAACAAAACTACCAGTGATCTTATCCGTATAGAATTTGATACATTATTATCCTTTACCCCCAGCTATGTAAACCTTGGCAGGCCCGTGGGTATTGGTTTGCCAAACGACTTTACTACCATCCGCCACAATGGTGCATGGCACTTCTTCGTAACAAACCAGGAACATGATAGCCTTACACGTGTAGATATGGGGGCATCGCTGGCTACTGGCACACCTGTAGGTAATGTTATCGGTACATTTAACGGCCTGCTGAAAAATCCGAATGGTATCTCTATCATCCGCGATTGCGATAGCTTTCACCTGTTCATCAATAACAAGCAAAGCCACAGGTTTGTAAGGGTAGATATGACTTCTATTACCGGTACATATACCCCTAATGATTTTGCTGACCTGGGAGCATTGCTGGCCCCAACGGGTCTTTCCCGCCCCATACGTGATAAAGACAATATATTTCTGTATGCTGTGAATGAGTCGGACAGTAACCTTGTGAAGATAAAATTCCAGCAGTGTAATAATACAAGCATACAATTCTCTACTACATCTACACCGCCGCCATACAGTTATGATACTGCAGGTACTTACAATATTTACTATATGGTGAATGAAGGACAGGCAGATATGCAGGTGCAATGTAAGCTGATATATGTTCTGCCTACCCCTCCCATCATCATGAGCAATGATACTACCATATGCCAGGGCGATACAATCAACCTGCGGGTAATATCTGTTAATGCGACATCAAAAACATGGACACCAAACTATAATATCAGCAGTACTACAAAAGATGAAGTAAGGGCATGGCCGGAATATAGCACGGAATATCGCATATTGATGCCTTACCCCGCCGGTTGTATTATTGATACGGCAATACGTGTAACAGTTAACAAAGTGAATGCAGATGCGGGCCCTGACCGTGAAGTGGCAGATGGAGCGACTACCTTGTTAGGTGGGCCGCTAACCAGCAAGGGTATCAACTTTACCTACACATGGGTACCAAACAGGTATATCAATAGCGACGGGATAACAAACCCTGAAGCAACCCCCCCTTACGATTATACATATTACCTGCAGGTAGAAGATACTTCAGGTTGTATAGCCATCGATACCGTAGTAGTAAGGGTAGGGTGCAACGATGTGAACCTGCCTAATGCCTTCATTCCGGAAGGTAATAAGTTCCAAAACCGCTTTGGTCTGGCCAACTCGCAAATCGTAAAACTGGTGTTCTTCCGTGTGTATGACCGTTGGGGTAAAGAAGTATTTTACACCGACGACCCTACAAAAGAGTGGGATGGTACCATCAATGGAGATTATGCACCAATGGGTGTGTATGTGTGGACTGTAGACGGCTTCTGTGTATCGGGTAAACGGTTAAAAAAATCGGGGAATGTCACCGTTATAAGATAACTTTTCTTAAAATGAACGAACATGAAAGAGCTGCTGTAAAGCGGCTCTTTTGTTTTATGAAGACAACTCTGTGTATAGTTTAAGATTATGACACTAATAGTTGAAATCTATTTTGTGATAGGAAAAGCTAATCCATATCATCTTGTCAGAATGCGCTATTAGAGCGAAATTTGCGGCGATAACAACAACAACTGTAAAAGAAACATGAACAACAATTTTGTAACTGTAGGTAGTAAATTCCCTGAGTTTAAGAAGAAATCGGTGGTATCGCTGGAAAAAGGGAAGGAATTTCAGGAGATCAGTAATGAGAACATCCAGGGCCAGTGGGCCGTAATGTTCTGGTGGCCAAAAGATTTCACATTTGTGTGCCCTACTGAAATAGCAGAGTTCAATAAGAACTTTAACAACTTTGCAGACCGCGACACTGTGCTGTTAGGTGCTTCTACAGATTCTGAATTTGTGCACCTGGCATGGCGTAAAGACCATGCAGACCTGCGCGACCTGCGTTTCCCTATGATAGCAGACACGTCTAAAAGCCTGGCTGAATCACTGGGTATCCTGGAGCCAAACGAAAAAATAGCTTATCGTGCCACTTACATCATCGATCCGGAAGGTATTGTGCGTTGGGTAAACGTAAACGACCTGAGCGTAGGCCGGAACGTAGCAGAAGTACTGCGCGTGCTGGATGCTCTGCAAACAGACGAACTGTGCCCATGCAACTGGACCAAAGGTGAGCAAACACTGACTGAAAAACAAAATGCTGAACTGGTAGCTTAATCTTATTCCTCCGTTTGGTAATTGATAGAGATCCACCCTGTAGCAGTATAGGGTGGTTTTTTTTAAAGCCTGAAACTGAATATAATGCAAAACGAAACGATATTAAACATGCTGGCTGACCTGGGTGTTGAGGGTAACATCAGCAGCAACAGCCTGAACCAACTGGCAGCTATAGATAGTAAATTTCTGCGCGACGTGAAGCTGAATGTAGCAGCAGTATTGGGCAGTACGAATATGACACGCAAAGAAGCCCTGCTACTGGCACTTGCTACTGCTGTAAATGAGAAGAACTCTGTGCTTATAGCAGCCTTTGAAAACCTGGCGCGTAAAGAAGGTGCAAGCGATAATGAAATAGGTGAAACGCATAGCTGCACGGCTATGATGAATACTAATAACGTATTCTATCGTTTTCGTCACTATATGCACGAAGTGGAATATTATAATAACCAACCTGCAGGCCTGCGTATGAGTAGCATGATGAACCCGGTAATGGGCAAAGAGTTTTATGAACTCATGAGCCTGTTAGTATCTGCCCTGAATGGCTGTGAACGCTGCGTAACATCGCACGAGAACAGCGTAAAGCAACACGGTGCATCAGAACCTCGCATCTATGATGCCATACGCATAGGCGCTGTCATAAAGAGCCTGTGCGTAGTAATGTAATAGCTTAGGCCAAAGGCAGTAGTACCGTAAAGCTGCTGCCTTTGCCCAAAGTACTGTCTACCGATACTTTGCCTTGGTGCGCTTCCACGGTAGCTTTCACATAGCTCAATCCAAGCCCGAAGCCTTTTACATTATGTATATTACCCGTATGCGCACGGTAGAATTTTTCAAATACACGCGATGCGGTTTCACGGTTCATGCCAATACCATTATCTTTTACCTTAATAGCCAGCATGCCATTTACCACATCGGTAGATACATCTATATGCAGGCTATCTTTTGAATATTTTATAGCATTATCCAACAGGTTGAAAATGATATTGGAAAAGTGTACTTCATCGGCTTCTATTACATGCCTCGGGGCATTCAGGGCCAGCGATAAGGTGCCATTCTTTTCCTGTATTTGCAACGACAAATTGTCGGCTACTTTCTGAATAATATCATGAGCATTTAGCTTTTGCAGGTTCAGTTTTATGTCCTGTCTTTCAATGCGGGCAGCCTGCAGTATCTTCTCTACCTGCTTGTTCATCCGCTTATTCTCGTCTTTTATCATGCCACTATAGTAGCGCACTTGTTCAGAGTTATGGATGACCTTTTCATTCGTCAAGGCATCTATAGCCAGCGATATGGTAGCCAGCGGTGTCTTCAGTTCATGCGTCATGTTGTTGATAAAGTCAGACTTGATTTCAGACAGCTTCTTTTGATTGAACATGGTACGCACCGTAAGCGCAAAGGCGGAGATAATAATAACGGTAAATAATATGGAAGCACCGATCATCCAGCCCATCTTTTTCAGGATAAAGCTCTTGTCGTCAACAATGTACAGGTACAGGGTCTCCGGGGTTCTGAAACGCTCCTGGTCGGGAGTCAGGGATATTTTTACGCTGTTGTCGAAAAACTCAGGTTTGAAAGGTTTGCTGAACATGATAGGTTCCTGGTAGATATTGACGATGCAATACTCGTACTTGTCCTTGATATTGTATTTCTTCAGCGATGTGTTAATGATGTCATTTACTTCCTGGTTGCTGATGAAGTTGGTAGAATAGTCTTTCAGGTAATACATCCTCGATTCCTCATCCATGAAAAAGCCTATTTGGCCCGATTTTACGAGGAAGGTTTTCCATAGAGATTCCCTTGCCTGTGCCAGGGCCGTGGTGATATCTTCTGTGCGCTGGTTTTGGCGCAGCTTGATAGCATCACGTATCCACGACATCTGGATGAATATGATACCCAATACAGATAAGGCAATAAGGAATACAATAAGGGGAAATACTTTTTTCATGCAGTAACAAAGTTAAATATATGCAGCGGAGCACAATGCCTTTAACGGCACTTTAACGAGGGTAAATATAGTAAGCCACGCGCATTGAAGATTAATAATAATTTTTTCAATCTTTTATGAACTAAAGCGGTGTGGCGGCGTTAATTTTGAGGAATTATTTTCATCGGTGTCTGATAACATAATAGAAGCAAAAGCACTGTCCAAAACCTTTGGCAGTTTCACTGCCGTTACCAATCTTTCTTTCAGCATTCAGCAAGGAGATGTTTATGGCTTTTTAGGTCAAAACGGTGCCGGTAAAAGCACTACCATCCGTATGTTGCTGGGGTTGATATACCCCGATGCGGGAGAGGTATACATCAAAGGGCAGTTATTTAACAACCAATCCCGCCACTTGTTGCAGCATATAGGTGCCATCATCGAGCGGCCTGATATGTATTTATACCTCAGCGGCTGGGACAATCTTAAAATGTTTGCCCGCCTGAGCGGTACGCCTATAAAAGACTTACGCTTGTACGAGGTGCTGGAAATAGTGGGGCTGAAGGGGCGTGAGCAGGATAAAGTAAAAGCCTATTCGCAAGGAATGAAACAAAGGCTGGGTATAGCCATAGCACTGGTGCATAACCCCGACCTGCTGATACTGGACGAGCCCACCAATGGGCTGGATCCGCAGGGCATAGCCGAAATGCGCCTGTTGATACAAAGCCTCAGCCGCGATCATGGCAAAACGATACTCATTTCATCTCACCTGCTGTACGAGATAGAGCAGATAGCCACGCGCATGATCATCCTGCATCGCGGCAAAAAAGTGGTAGAAGGTGCTGTGCGCCAACTGCTGGACCCTGCGGAAACACTGATGGAAGTAGATATACTGCCTGATGAGTCTATCAGCCTTAAACTGAATAGCAGTGAATGGAATAGGCATATACATAAAATGAGCGCCGAGAAACTGGTGTTTAAAATGCACCCGTCCCAGATGCCGGCATTGAATAACTGGCTGGTGGCGCAGGGTGCGCAGGTGTTGCAGATACGCTCCAGCCATTCGCTGGAAGCCTATTTTTTATCTCTTACAAACGAAGCAGATGTTAAGGCTGGAACTGTATAAAATATTCAAGAAGCCGCGTACCTATATCAGCTTTGGTATTGTTACGGCCTTTGCATTGGTGATACAACTGGCGCTGGTGGCCGATGGGAAGAACTTTATTGCCTTTGCCATGCAGGGCGTTTCGGCGCAGTTCGATATTGGTGGCAATGTGCTGAATGGCTACCTTGTAACTTATATCATATTGCAATCGCTGCTGGTGCAGATACCCTTACTGATAGCATTGGTAGCGGGCGATGTACTGGCGGGTGAAGCCAACATGGGTACATTGCGCTTGCTGCTCACAAAGCCCGTTTCGCGCAGTAAAATAGTACTGGTAAAATTCACAGCTGCAGTTTGCTATGCACTGCTACTGTTGCTATGGCTAGCAGTGATAGCCTTGGGCTTATCTATCATCTTCTTTGGCACAGGCGATCTTGTGAATATGAAGAGCGATGCTTTTGTAGTACTGCTGAAGGATGATATTATGTGGCGCTATATAGCTGCCTTTATGTTTGCAGCATTGGCTATGACCACTGTAGCGGCCCTGGCATTACTGTTATCCGCTTTTGCAGATAATTCTATTGGGCCTATCATGGGCACTATGGGTATCATTGTAGTACTTATGATATTCTCTACGCTCGACCTGCCCATATTCGATGTGGTTAAGCAATACCTTTTTACTACGCACATGGTAGGGTGGAAGGGTTTTTTTGATGACCCGGTGCCGTATGATGCCATTCGTTTTTCAGCCATCGTGTTGGTAGTATATACCATACTGTTTGTAGGTGCAACCGTTTTTTATTTCCGTAAGAAAGATATTAAGTCATGAAGAAGTGTATATGGATACTGGCAGTGCAGTTATTATGCGGCATACAGGCATTTGCCCAGCAAACGGATGCTGAAAAGCTATTTGTAAAACTGCGGCAAAAGATAGATGCGATAAAAGACTACGAGGCCAGCGTGAAGATGAAAATTGATATTGCCTACATGCGTGTGCCGCCGCTGAATGGTAAGCTATACTTTAAAGCCCCTGATAAAATGAAATTGGAGCGTAACGGTGGTATATCCATACTGCCCAAAAGGAGCACGAATATGGCATTGGGCAACCTGATGCCCAACCAGAGCGCTACGGTGATAGATGCCGGTACGGAAACTGTTAATGGCAAGCCACTTCGTGTAATAAAAGTGGTACCTAATACAGAACAGGGCGATATAGTGCTTACCAAGATATGGATAGATGAACAGCGCGTATTGGCCATGCGTACCGAAACTACCACGCGTGAAAACGGCACTATAAAAATGGACCTTGAATTTGGTAAGTATGAAAAGCAGGGGCTGCCCGATAAGGTTATTTTTTATATCGATACCAAAGAATTTAAGATACCCAAAGGTGTGACGATGGACTACGATGGTGCTACCAAAGCTGATGTAGAAAAAGCAGCGGCCAAGAAACCGAAGAAGGGCAGAATACAGATAGAATACATGAGCTATACCATAAACAAAGGATTGCCCGATGCCATTTTTGCAGAGAACAAGAAATAAATTTCCCTCCTAAATCTTTTGCAACATCAAGATATTGATTAGTTTTAGGGACTTAATGTTAAAATTTCTATGAAATATTGTCTGCTATTTGTAGCTGCATTGTTTGTATTGGGTTCATGCGAAAAAGTGGAAGTGCCTGTATCAAAGGCTCAGATGCTGCGCGATAACAGGTGGAAAGTTTCAGATATGAAGATGACATATCTCACCTCAACAGGAGGAGATTCTTTGAGTGAAAGCACTATAAAGCTGCCGCCTGATTTTAAACTGCCCGATTGCATAGTGGATGATTACCTGCAATTCCGTGAAAACCACGATGGTTCGCACATTCCCGGTCCGGATAAATGCAAGACAGGTGAGTCGGAAGATATCTATTTTGAATGGGGGTTAACTGAAAACGATACTAAGATATACCTGTATGGTATGGAGTCTCTTTTTGGCAGGGATATAGATGGCGATGTAGTAGAAATTACGGATTCAAAATTCACGTTCTCTTATTTCGCTACGAAGATGAATAGTGCAAACGAGCCTGAAAAAGTAAAAATGACGGCCTACTTTGTGAAGAAATAATACCGGTTTTATATTATTTATGCCCGCCGGTATCCGGCGGGTTTTTTTATATACACACAGGCAATTCGTACATTTGCGAACCTGTTTAAAAAACGATAGAATAAATATGATTCATATTACTTTGCCCGACGGAGCGGTAAGAGAATACCAGGAAGGTACTTCTGCACTGGATGTAGCAAAATCGATAAGCGAAGGGCTGGCACGCAAGGTGCTGGCTGCCGAGGTAAATGGTGAAGTGTGGGATGCTACACGCCCTATAAACAATGACGCTACGCTGAAATTGCTGACCTGGGATGACCGCGGTGCAAAATCTACCTTCTGGCACTCATCTGCCCACCTGATGGCAGAAGCGCTGGAGGCTTTATACCCCGGTGTAAAACTGGGTATCGGCCCTTCTATCGAAAATGGTTTTTATTACGATATAGACCTGGGCGACAGGGTTATAAAAGAAGATGACCTGAAGAAGATAGAAGATAAGATGAAGGAGCTGGCAAAAAACAACAGCACCTATCAACGCAAAGAAGTATCGAAAGCCGATGCGGTAAAATACTTTACTGAAAAGGCTGACCCGTATAAGCTGGAACTGATAGAAGGCCTGAACGATGGCGATATTACTTTCTATACCCAAGGTGGTTTTACCGACCTGTGCCGTGGCCCGCATATACCCAGCACCGCTCCTATCAAAGCCATTAAGCTGATGAACATTGCAGGCGCTTACTGGCGTGGTAATGAAAAGAACAAGATGCTGACCCGTATATACGGTATCACCTTCCCTGCACAGAAAGAACTGGACGAATACCTGACACTACTGGAAGAGGCTAAGAAGCGCGACCACCGTAAGCTAGGTAAGGAACTGGAACTGTTTGCCTTCTCTGAAAAAGTAGGTAGCGGCTTGCCTTTGTGGTTGCCTAAGGGCGCTATGCTGCGCGAACGCTTGCAGCAGTTTTTGCAGAAGGCACAGATAGATAGCGGCTACCTGCCGGTAGTAACACCGCATATAGGCAGCAAGCAACTGTATGTTACTTCAGGCCACTGGGAAAAGTATGGCAAGGATAGCTTCCGCCCCATTACGACCCCTCAGGAAGGGGAAGAGTTCATGCTGAAACCAATGAACTGTCCGCATCACTGCGAGATATATAAAACAGCACCACGCTCTTATAAAGACCTACCGCTGCGCCTTGCCGAGTTTGGTACGGTGTATCGCTACGAGCAGTCGGGCGAGCTGCATGGCCTTACACGTGTGCGCGGCTTTACCCAGGATGATGCGCACCTTTTCTGCCGTCCCGACCAGGTGCTGGAAGAGTTTAAAAAGGTAATAGACCTGGTGATGTTTGTATTCACGTCGCTGGACTTTGAAAACTTTACCGCACAAATATCACTGCGCGACCAGGAAGACCGCAGCAAGTATATAGGTAGCGAGGAGAACTGGGAAATAGCAGAGCAAGCCATTATACAGGCAGCAGGCGAAAAAGGCTTGAAAACGGTAGTAGAATATGGCGAGGCTGCATTCTATGGCCCTAAGCTCGACTTTATGGTGAAAGATGCACTGGGCCGCAGTTGGCAGCTGGGCACTATACAGGTAGACTATAACCTGCCTGAGCGTTTTGAACTGGAATATGTAGATAGTGATAACAGCCGCAAGCGCCCGGTAATGATACACCGTGCACCATTCGGCTCTATGGAGCGTTTCATAGCCGTATTGCTGGAGCACTGTGGTGGCAACCTGCCCTTCTGGCTGGCACCTATACAGGTGAAAGTGCTGCCTATCAGTGATAAATTTGGCGGATATGCAGAGCAAGTAGCTGCTACACTGAAAGAAGCCGGTATACGAGCTGAGGTAGATGACCGCAACGAGAAGATAGGTAAGAAAATACGCGATACCGAACTGATGAAAGTGCCATACATGCTGGTGGTAGGTGAAAAAGAAATGAACGAAGGCATGGTAGCGGTGCGTAAGCATGGAGAGGGCGACAAAGGCACAGTTTTATTAGAAGCGTACAAAGCAGAAATGCTGGATATTATTAAAACACAAACAAGCGGCAAGAAAGCAGTAGTTACAGCTTAATATGAAATATTGCAATTCATATACATCTGAATAGTAAAAGCACTATTTTTGCCCACAAAATTTTTTAAGAACATTTAATGCAGAAAAGAAGTAAAGGACCGTATTTCAAACCGAGAGTACCGCAGAACGAACATCGTTTAAACAGGGAAATAACAGCACAGGAAGTGCGTTTGATAGGCGAAGGTATTGAGCCCGGCGTTTATCCTATAGCACAGGCACTGCGCTTTGCCGAAGAGCAGGAAGTAGACTTGGTGGAAATTTCCCCCAACGCTGTGCCCCCGGTATGCAGGTTGATAGACTATCGCAAGTTTCTGTACGAGAAGAAGAAGAAGGATAAAGAACAGAAAGCAAAATCTAAACAATCGGAAGTAAAAGAGATACGTTTTACACCAAATACTGATGACCACGATTTCGACTTTAAAGCAAAGCATGCTGAAAAATTCCTGCAGGAAGGTGATAAAGTAAAATGCTATGTACAGTTCAAAGGCCGTGCTATCATGTTCCAGGAAAGGGGCGAATTACTGCTGTTGAAATTTGCTGAAAGGCTGGCAGAAGTAGGCTCTCTGGAATCGATGCCAAAGATGGAAGGTCGCAGGATGATTGCTATCTTTACACCGAAGAAAAAGAAGTAGTAAGCTGAAATACACTACAGGAAAGATGTTGATGCGAATGTGTAATGAATGTGAAAAATTAATGCCATTTTTTTAGCATTATACTTGTTTTAAAGTAAAACACACCTTACCTTTGCGTTAACAATTACCACAAAGAAAAATTTCGCGAAAGCGTCATTATAAGA
>DASWWE010000098.1:0-7200 GCA_036406055.1 Flavipsychrobacter sp.
ATGCATTGCAGGTGATGAATGACAAGATATACCTGAATGATACTGTAATAGGCAGCTATAGTAAAAACGGCACAATGCGGCGATATGGTTCTGTAAGAAACGAACATGTATTTTACATAATAGGAACGGAAGGCATATCCATAGCACAATTGCGGGTACCTATATTACGTTCATCCTTCTATATGGAAACATTGCCTGAGAAGAAATATTTTGAAATTTATTCGCCCGAAAGGCAGGAAGAAAAAATAATAGCCGAAGCCGCTAAAGTTTTATTAGCTGACGGGGCACTAAAACAACCATAGCATACTATACGCTTTTTATTAAGTTTGTGCTACCCGTTATGTCAGGAAACATATCTGAATTTATCGCTAAAAGCAAGGTGAAGGCCAGTGACCTGGAACATAAGCGCAAGCTTACTTTCAATATACAGAAGTATGCAGATGCGGTAGTGAAGGGCAAGCAACAATATGCCCAACTGGAGCTGGCACGCCAGAAAGCTAAAAATATAAAGTGGCGTGCTATAGAGCAACTGGATACCCACCTCGAAACTTTTGAAAAAAATTTTCTTGCTCGGGGAGGGAAGGTAATATGGGCAGAGGATGCAGACGAGGCGCTACAGGCCATATTGCAGATATGCAAAGAAAAAAATACGCAGCGGGTTGTGAAGTCGAAATCGATGGTGACGGAAGAGATACACCTGAATGATTTCCTGGCCAAGCATAATATAGAATCGGTAGAAACGGACCTGGGAGAATACATACAACAACTGGATGGCGAAGCGCCTTATCACATTGTAACACCGGCCATGCATAAGAGCAAGGAAGATGTTGCCAAACTCTTTCATGAAAAACTGGGTACCGAACCGCATCTGAGCCCATCGGAACTGACGCAGGTAGCCAGGAAGATGCTGCGTGAAAAATATACTTCATCAGAAGTGGGCATTACCGGAGGCAATTTCCTGATAGCAGATATCGGTGCCGTATGTGTAAGTGAAAATGAAGGCAACGGACGACTGAGCACTGCTTTTCCAAAAACGCATATTGCTATTGTAGGTATTGAAAAGATATTGCCCTCTATAAATGACCTGCATATATTCTGGCCGTTGCTGGCTACTTATGGCACCGGGCAACAGGTTACTGTTTACAATACCATCTTTACAGGTGCGCGCGCTGATGCTGAAACAGATGGCCCTGAAGAGATGTATGTGATACTGCTGGATAATGGCCGTACTAACCTGCTGCGCAGCGAAGTGCGCGAAAGCATGTATTGCATACGCTGCGGCTCTTGCCTGAATGCCTGCCCGGTATATAAAAACATTGGCGGCCATGCCTACGGCACTACATATAGCGGCCCCATAGGTTCGGTAATAACGCCGCACCTGAAAGGTATGGCGGATTATAACCACCTGAGCTATGCAAGCAGTCTTTGCGGCAATTGCACAGAAGTTTGCCCTGTGAAAATAAATATACACGAGATGCTACTGGAAAACCGTCATATTGCGGCAAGTGAAGGATTGAATAGCTTTTCAGAAAATGCAGGATGGAAAATGTGGAAACTGGCCATGCTGAATCGCGGGTTGATGAATAGTGCCAACGCCGGTATCAAAAACAAAGTGGTGAATAAACTCTTCAGCCATAGCTGGGGCGATGGCAGGGGCGAAATACAGTTCGCGCCGAAATCATTCGCACAATTATGGAAAGAACGTAACGCTTAATTCTATTACAATTCTACATGTCAACACCCATTACCATATACTGTACAGCAGATAGCAAGCGGCTACGGTATGTTTTGAAATGGTTGTTTGAAGAGCAGTTGCGGTGTAATTACATCGTCACACAAAATGCACATGCAGCACATATCAGTTATGGGAAAATAATACCAAATGCTATTTGCATACCAGATGCAGGACTGCTCTGGCAGCAAAATATTCAGCAGCATGATGTATCTATTGGTGAGTGGCAAAACATTCCTACGCTGTATGCAGCACAGGAGCCATACACTTTGCCATTTGATATTTTCAGTGCTTTGTTTTTCCTGCTATCGCGCTACGAGGAATATTATCCTTATACACCCGATAAACATGGTCGCTACCCGGCAACGGAAAGTGTACTATATAAACACAATCTGCTGGAGCGGCCAATAGCAGATGAATGGATAGCAGCTTTTAGAAAACTTTTGCAAGAGAAAACAGGTCTTTCTTTAGAAACGCTTTCTTTTTCTTTCCTACCTACTTACGATATCGACATTGCCTATTCTTACAAGCATAAAGGATGGAAGCGAACACTTGGCGGTATAGCTCGTGATATGTTACTGGGCAGATTTCTAAAAGTATCTCAGCGGCTGGAAGTTGTAATGCGCGATGAATTAGACCCATACGATAGTTTCCAACTTTTAAAAGAATTGCATAGCAAGCATCATTATGCGCCGCTGTATTTTATACTGGCAAGTTTAGACACTACTCCTTTCGATAAGAATATTCACCCGTTGAATCCGGCTATGCAAAAGCTTATAAAAGGTTTTGCAGCGGAAGGCACCGTGGGGATACATCCCTCTTATTATACCAACGATAATAAATATGCCTGGACAGCAGAGAAAGGCACGCTGGAAGGCATCATTGGTAAACCTATAAACATTTCGCGGCAGCATTTTGTGCGGATGTTTTTACCGGCTACTTACCACCAACTGCTGGCTAATGGCATTACTACAGATTTCAGTATGGGTTATGGTACACATCTCGGTTTCAGGTGTGGCAGCGCACAACCGTTTTATTGGTACGACCTGGAAAATGAACAAGAAACAGCATTAAAAGTATATCCATTCTGTTTTATGGATAGCACCGCACATTATGAAAATGGTCTATCTGCTGATGTAGCTTTTGCGCGATTAGAAAAAATGTCACAACACCTAATAGCTACCAACAGCCGGCTGATAACCGTGTTTCACAATTTTTCTTTGGGTACAGATGCTGAATGGAAAAATTGGGCACGACACTATGCCCGGTTTTTAGAAAAGATGGCGCGGCTTACTTCCTGATGTATACACGCATACCTACGTGTACCCATTTATAAAGGTCGTCCACATCTTTATTCTTCATAGCTATACAGCCATCGGTCCAGCCCACTCCCATTTCTATCATATCATCGCCTCCCGGCCATATACCATGTATACCTACATCGCCACCTATACGTGCATTGGCCGGTATGCTGCCTTTTTCTTTTAGCTTTTTAAATTGCTCGTAACTTTTTTCATTAGGATAGTTCAACAGCATAAACTTGTTGTACTTGCTGCTATTCCTTTTATCGGCAATTTTAAACCAGCCTTCGGGAGTGCAGCGGTCACCTTCCATGCATTTATTTACTTTAGGGTTGGGGCCAAATACTGCACGGTATCCACGTATAGGTCTCTTTTTATAATATACCTGTACCAGATATTTTGTTTTGTCTACAAGCAGCCATACGGAATCTTTGTTCACAGTATCGGGGCTGATGGCTACACGTACATTAATGCCCGTTTTAACTTTCGGGATATATATCGTTTCTGTAACGCGCATCGAACCTTGCGAGTATTGTATCTCGCGCACCATGTTGCCACGGCCATCATCATACTCGCGCAGCACTTTCAGGTTGCGCGGCTTTTCAGATTCTTTTATGCCTTCCTGTGCTGATGCGTAGCAAACATGAAGCAATAAAATCAGTAGTAATACTATAGCTTTCTTATCGGCAATTCTCATGTCGGAAATTTTCACTTTTTCGTTTACACAATGCTATTGGGATGCTAACGAAACTAATAAAAAATGACGACATTCCCCACATGTTTATTAACTTTCAGGCATGTATCTACTTACGTATACGGAGGAGAATTACCTGAAGGCAATATATAGTATACAGCACAGAAATGAAGCGGGTGAAGTATCTGTAAATGAAATAGCTGAACGCATGCAAACCAAGCCTGCAACGGTTACAGATATGTTAAGAAAACTCTCTGAAAAAGAGTTGATACATTACGAGAAGTATAAAAAAATTCAACTCTCTGAAAGCGGTAGTAAAGCAGCCTTGCAAATACTGCGCAAGCACAGGTTGTGGGAATCATTCCTGTATAGCAAACTTCATTTTTCGTGGGATGAAGTGCATGAAGTGGCTGAACAGTTGGAACATATACATTCTAAAAAACTGATAGAACGACTGGATGAGTTCCTTGGTTTTCCTGAATACGATCCGCATGGTGATCCCATACCAAAGCCGAATGGGGATATACCGGCATCTACCGCACTGATGCTGATAGATAAAAATGTAAATGACAATTGTAAAATAGTTGCGGTAAGAGATACTTCTTCTCCTTTCCTTCAGCAGCTGGAACGTTTTCAGATACGCATTGGTAGCAAGCTGACTATAATAGAGCGCATGCCCTACGATAATAGCATGCTGGTAATGAATGAAAACGGAAAGGAGTTGCAGCTTTCAGAAAAAATAGCTTCTAACCTGCTGGTTTTATAGCCGGCTTTTTATATACCGGCACAGTAGAGCAAGGCTCACCATACATCAGCGATTTTACTACAGGTTTTAAATGCTGGGTAATGGCTACATAAGCAGCATCGGGTATGGCTGTGTCACCACAGCCTTTTATTACCACGCGTTTGTCTTCAAACTCTGTTTTATCAATCTTTTCAATATTGCTGAGCAGGAAAAATTTTTGCATTTCGTCCTCTGTACCAAAATATACAGCTTGAGCTACCGGTTCTAAATAAGCAGCAGCCAGCATATATGCCCACACAGGCACTATCGCATCTACAGAACAAGATATCGCTACATATTTATCGCGAAATACTTCCCAGTCAAATGTTTGCAGAGATGCACGATAATCCTTTTCGCGCAATATCATCTCGCGAAATAAAAATGGTTTAATATCAAAGGTTGCCACCTGGCCTTCTATCATCATATAGTTGGCAAGGTCTAGTGTAATAATGCCACTCTCGGCTACTTTATTTTTTATCAATTCCATTTTAGAATATCTTTTTCCCTCTGCAAAATTACGATTACTCCGGTACTATAAATGCAAAAGCAACTGCCAGAGGCAGCTGCTTTTTATAAATACTGTAGTAAGCAATCTTTATAGATTGGCTACGTTGTAAGATATTTTAGCTTTTCTTTTCAATGTTTCTGCAAAAGAGCCTGCAACTGCGTTACGCATTTGCATACCCATCATCATACGCATTTGATTCGCTATTTCAGGTGTTTCTTTTGATGGCATGGTAAACCTGTGCAGTACGTTGGTATAGATCACAGATTCCTGGCCTTTGAAACCCGGAGAAAGTGTATTGGTTTTAAACTCTTTATAGAAAATGTAACCTACCAGTTTAGGCTCGTATCCTATTGTGTTGATAAACGGCGAAGATGCATTGAAAGAATCGCTCTGCACAATCGGTTGTTTTGCCATCTGTGCTATTTGCTCTAATGATGTTGCAGACTTGTATTTATCCTGTATCATCTTAGCTTTCTTCTCATTCCTTACCATCATTTCAATAGAAGGACGTGTGTTAGCATCCAGTTTCATCAGGCCGCTTTCCTGTTCACCAGCAAGTTTTGCTACCACATAACGTGTACCTGCAGCAGTGCTCACTGTAAATACAGGTGATACATCTCCCACTTTAGATTCATATGCCCAACGGATGATTTCCCTACTATTGCCTATACCCTGTATGCTGAAATCATTTTCTTTAATGTTATCGGCAATCCTTTTATTCAGGTTTTGTTTTTTAATCGCTTCGTCGAAGGCTTTTTCCGTACCGTTTTTGCCTGCAAATTCTGATGCTTTTGCATACACAGCGTTTTCGGTATTATCACCAGGCGCCAGTGTTTTGCTTATTATTGCCAATTTAGCTGCAGTTTCTATACCGCTTTGTTCCAATATTTCTATATAATGGTAACCTGCATAATTGTCGTTTTCAACCTTCACCAGTTTTTTCTCTCCGGCTTTGCCATCAAATATAAAATCACCAAACTCTTTTGACAAGCCTTGCTTTTGTTGCAGCGTGAAAGTGTATTCACCACCTGTTTGTTTACTGCCTTCGTCTTCACTATATTTTGTAACAGCACCTGTAAAATCGGTAGCTGCCATAGCTATGGCACTGTCAATTTTTTTCTTAGCTATAGAATCTGCGGTTATAGCCTGGCCTTGTGCCTCTGTACGTACAAGTATGTGACGGCTTTTTACTGAATCAGGCAATACTTTCTTATCTATAACTTTTACCATTTTGTAGCTGCCGTTCTCAAAATACGGACCATATACCGTACCAACAGGTAGTTTCAAAATGGTATCTGCGTAAGCAGACATGAAAGACTTTTTATTTACAAAAGCCGGATTGTATTGCTCATCAGAATTTCTGTTAACAATGCTTTCTGCATCTGTTGTATTTATGAACTCAGTTTTAAGTTGATTGAGTGCACCTAATGCGCGGGCTGTATCTTCAGCAGTAGGCAGCACATCAAATGCTACATATTCCAGGTTGCGTATGGGTTGTGTTATCTTATATATAGACTCATGTTTTTTCATATAGTCTATCAGCTCTTCATCTTTTACAGGAACTGATTTATCATCGATAGTAGCATAAGGCACTTTTATAAAACGTGCATTAGCCATTTCAGATTTATCTTTTTGATCCCTGTTGTAAACAAAAGAAGGCAGTGTTACATTTTTAGTGAACAAGGCATTATATTTTCTCAAGGCATTGCTTTGTTTCACATAGTTTTTTATTGTTTCCCATTCTTCGGCCAGTTTACCGGTAGGGTCTATTTGCGGTAGTTGTTGTTCAAAGCCCTTCACCATCTGCGGATCGAACATGCCCGACTGTTGATTCATGAAGATAGGCTGGCCTTGTATCTGGTATTGTTGAATAATAGGATCAGCGTTTGCACCATAGATCATTTCTTTTTCTTCGTCAGGTGTTGTGGTGATACCCAGTTTTTCACACTCTTCCATTATCAGTTTATTATTAACCAGGTCATTCAATGCCTGCTGGTTAATTTGCGCGCGTGTTGCATCATCCATTGCGCGGCCTTTTGAAGTATATCCATATATTACTTCATAGTCTTTCACTTTTTGCGAATAGTCCTTAACGTCTATTTTATCACCATTAACTTTTGCTACAGCGCTGTCTCTACCAAATAAACTACCAAGAGGACCGTTGGAAGCATCCATCAAAAT
>DASWWE010000099.1:0-4778 GCA_036406055.1 Flavipsychrobacter sp.
GGAGATGCCCCTGTGCCTATGTCTATCATATCTTCTATAAACAATGAATCCATCTGGTAACGGAAATTGGGACTGGCATCGTTACCGATATTTTTGAAATAAGCAAGGCACCTATAGTTTTCAGATCCTTCTGCAAATGGCGCTACCATAATATCCCGGTCACCATCATTATCTATATCTTCCCAAAATGCCATTGGGAAAGTGGTCATATGCAACTCATGCCCATCGTGAGAGTTCCATACGGTATCCTGATATATGATGGTATCGATCGGGTAATTCAAATCTTTTTTACCATTGATGGTTAATTGCAACTCGGAGAACGATACATTACCATTCAGTATATCCATATCTCCATCGCCATCATAGTCTATCATACAAAGTGTATTGCCACTGTGTGTCGTTTTATTGCCACTACCCTCGTCTGGTGCGTCGCAGCCTTTACAAGTAGTACCAAAAGTTGATGACGAACAGTCCCAGGCCAATCGTAGTGCCCTTTCATAACCTTGGGCAGTTTTTCCCCAACAGTTGTCTTTTACACATATGGGAATACTATCAGTTATTTTACTCTCCTCTACCTGGCAACCTCTGTAAAATGCAATGAAAACACCGTTTATATCGTATGATAAGAAATCAATATCCTGGTCACCATCCAGGTCGCCCATTGTAGGTATATCACCCGGCGATACATAAGCATTGATCATGCCCGAATTTTTCAGGAAATACCACAATCCTTCCATATCACCATTTACAGGGTCTCTCCTGAATTTTATCCTTTCAAAGGTCAACTGGTTGTTGTCATTATAAACACCTTTATACGGCGTGATACCATAACCACCCCGATGCACCATATCCGGTACGCCATCGCGGTTATAGTCTATCATTTTCAGGTAATCATTTACAGGCGGAAAATTCGCTTCGTATTCTGGGCGATAAACATACCTGGGGCTACCGGGTACTGCACTTTCATTAATGAAGGTTTTAGGGCTGTTACCCATTTGGTCCTTATCGTATATGATCAGGTCTTTAATGCCATCCTTATTAAGGTCTGCCATGGAAATCTGAGGGTTGTTGGTACCACCACACCACGCCATGCCTTTTTCCTTACCACCATGAAATACCTTTACAGAATTATCTTGTAGGTATATCTGGCCCGGCGCAAATTGAGCCCGCGCCGCTTGGCTGAAAAGGCAAAGCGCAGACAGTAGAATGAAAGGGTACTTCATAAGTGATTATTTAGTAATGAATAAATCAAGCTATCTAAAATTACGAAATCAATCGTCACACTTGTGTAATTAACACATTACACCTTTAATTACAGACAGATTTATTTCTTTAAAGGCGAGTTCGGCTCCATTAAAAAGTGGTTAAAAACAAGCTTATCGGCCAAACCCGGTAACAACTTGTTTATCAGTACTGTAAGCTTTCCTTGCAATGTCATAATAATGGTGCGTTTCCGCTTTTCCACGCCATGTAATATTATCTGTGCGCATCGCTCTGCACTCATTAGTTTGCCTTCATCCAGCGGGGTTTCGCCTTGCTGGCTGCCATCAGCACTGCGGGCTACGTTACGGATATTGCTGGCCGTAAAACCGGGAGAAACCCACATTACATGGGCACCGGTATGGAGAAGTTCTGTACGCAACCCTTCCAGGAAACCTTGCATAGCAAATTTTGATGCCGAATATCCCGTGCGGGCAGGTAACCCACGAAACCCGGCAATAGATGAGACACCTACTATTACCCCTTTATTTTCCCTGATGGAAGTAACAGCAGCTTTGGTAGTATATACCGTTCCCCAGAAGTTGATGTCCATCAATTCGCGCAGCACTGTTATATCCAGGTCTTCAAACATAGCGCGCATGCTAATGCCGGCGTTATTTATCAGCACATCTACCCTGCCCCATTTCGCTATGGCGTTTTGTATGAAGTTATTGCAGTCTGCCTCCTTGCTTACATCGGCTGCTACAGCCAATGTATTCTCGTTATTGGAATTTTGTGGCAAAGAAGCCACCAGTTTTTCGAGATTGCGGGCACAAACCGCTATTTTTGCCCCACGGTTCAGGGCTTCGGCTGCAAGTGCCAGCCCGATGCCCGAGGAAGCCCCCGTGATGGCTATCACTTTATCCTTTAATGTGTACATGAAGTGTGAATGTAAAGAAGCGTAAAGTTAACCCTCATCTATACACATTGCTACACTCTGAGAAAGATATACACATTTGTGGGATAAATAACTAATAACAAAGCTGTTGACTCGGCACGATATTTTATATTTTCACTTTTACACACACTCCATAATTAAACTAAAATGAAAGTTTTGATTATCATGGGCTCTTCTACGGACGAGAGCGTAATGAGCGAAAGCCAGAAATGGCTGAATTGGTTTAACATTGAAAACAACATGATTGTAGCATCGGCACACCGTAACCCCGATAAGGTGCGCGAGCTGATGGTAACAGCAAAAGATAATGGCTACGGTGTGGTGATAGCTGCGGCAGGTATGGCTGCTGCATTGCCCGGCGTATGTGCCGCCTATACATCTTTGCCTGTTTTGGGTGTACCACTGGATGGCGGTTTGTCAGGTGGTATAGATGCCCTGTACAGCATTGTGCAAATGCCAGCAGGCCTACCGGTAGGTACGCTGGCTGTAGGTAAGGCCGGTGCCCGCAACGCGGCTGTAATGGCGGCGCGTATCATCGCTCTTAGCAATCCTGAGGTTGCTAAACGCGTGGAAGAATTTAAGGCAAACGAATACCGGATTTGATAATTCGATAACATCCGCAACTGGCGGATACTTGTAATTTAGATTCAGGTAAAGCTAAAACAGAAGACACATTGACAGAAGCTATCATCAACCTCGACACGGTTAACCCCATCGAATTTTTTGGCGTTAACAACAGCAAATTTGATATACTGAAACGTAAGTTTCCACTGCTGAAAATCTTATCGCGCGGTACGCAGATAAAGCTATCCGGGCAGGCTGATGAAGTAGCGAATGCAAGGGGCCGCATAGGCCAGCTCATTAAATACCTGGAGCGCAACGGGCATCTTTCAGAGAATTATTTTTCAGAAATACTTGGGGAGGAAGATGGCAACGAAACCGCGGTTGTGGAAAATGAGAACAATAACGACATTCTTGTTTTCGGTCCCAACGGAAAGGTAATACGTGCCAAAACCCAAAACCAGAAGCTCATGGCATCGGTATCGGAAAAAAACGATATCATATTTGCCATAGGCCCTGCCGGTACGGGTAAAACCTATACCGCTGTAGCACTGGCCGTACGTGCCTTGAAAAACAAGGCAGTACGTAAAATAATCCTGACCCGCCCTGCAGTAGAGGCCGGCGAAAGCCTGGGTTTCCTGCCCGGCGACCTGAAGGAGAAGATAGACCCCTACCTGCGCCCATTGTATGATGCGCTGGACGATATGATACCCAGCGATAAGCTGAACTATTATATGGCCAACCGTATAATAGAGATAGCACCGCTGGCATACATGCGCGGCCGTACGCTGGATAATTCGTTTATAATACTGGATGAGGCACAAAACTCAACCGACCTTCAGTTGAAAATGTTCCTGACACGTATAGGTGCCAGCGCCAAGGCCATCATTACGGGCGACCTGACGCAAGTAGACCTGCCAAAGAACCAGAAATCCGGCCTGGCAAAAGCATCGCGTATATTGCAAGGCATAGAAGGCATAGCCCATATACAGCTGGACGAAGCCGATGTGGTACGCCACCGCCTGGTAAAGCACATTATACGCGCCTACGACAAAGAGCAGATACGCGAAGAAGAACAGGAAGAACAAAACAGGGAACAATACCGCAAATTGGGAAGGCCCGAAAATAGATAGTATTCTGTAAACAAAGCATAAAGGCAGCCATCAAAAAGATGGCTGCTTGTTTTATATATATAACCCTGTGAAGGCGTGGCAGATGCCGTGTGTACTATATTTTGATTAAAAGTTTATAACAATATTGGTACGATATTGATAATAGTTGCGCAGCATATAGAGCTCGTTTACTCAAAACAAAATCATTCACTCAAAAACGTATTGATTATGAAGCAGAAACTATTAGCAGCAGCACTTTTAGCATCGGTAGCCATGGTATCGTGCCGCAAAAACAACAGTATGGATGCATCTACAGGGGGTGCAAATACTAATGGTAATCTCAACTATACCATTACAGTAACCAACCCTAACGGTTCTACGCAAAAAACAACTGCCAACAATTTTATATGGACATCAGGCTTTGCTTATCCACGATATGTAAAATTTGAGGCCAAAACTGAGAATAGCAAATTTGAATATACGTCTACCAACGATGCGCGCGTAGACCTCATGGCTGCCACTGCAACCAATTTTGGTGGCTTTACCATTCCTAATGGCGATTATAAAGAAATAGAAGTAAAGATAAAACTGGATAAAAAAGGTGGTGAACCCGCACTGCAACTGGATGGACAGTTTGATAACGGCGTGGTGAATGTGCCTGTAACTTTAATAATAGACGAGAACATAGAGCTGAAAAGCGAGGTGAAAGACGTGACTATAACAAGTGATATGGACTTTACAGCCGCTACCCAGCTAGACCTATCGGCGCTGATGGATGGCATTACTACCCAAATGCTGATGAGCGTAACCCTTACAGATGGCCGCCTGATAATATCAGACGATACCAATAAGGCTATCTACTGGGTTATTGTAAAAAATCTGCGCGACAAACGCCACCATTGTGACTGGTGGAAACGTAAGAAATAACGAACGGCGCCAATAAATCT
>DASWWE010000100.1:0-35384 GCA_036406055.1 Flavipsychrobacter sp.
GGAAGGCTCTACAATATCAGTAACTACTAATGTTGCTCAAAATGAGTTCGTGCTATCGGTAAAGGATGAAGGCGTTGGTATATCTGAAGAAGACCAGCAGCATTTATTCCAGCGTTTCTTCCGCGGCGCTAATGTTACGAATATCCAGGGCACCGGACTGGGGCTGCACATTGTTTCCAAATATGCAGAACTTATGAATGGGGATATCACCTATGAAACTGCACTAAACAAAGGCACCAAGTTTATCATAACATTTAAGAACAATCACACCATCTGATATGAAATCTGTTTTATTAATAGAAGACAACCCGGACATTCGTGAAAACATGTCTGAAATACTGGAACTATCGGGTTATAAAGCCATCACAGCTGCCGATGGCAAACAAGGTGTAGCTATGGCTATTGAAAACAGGCCCGATATTATCGTATGTGATATTATGATGCCGGAATTAGATGGATATGGCGTGATACATATGTTACAAAAAAACCCAAGCACTCAGAATATACCATTTATTTTTTTGACAGCGAAAGCAGAACGTGCCGAGATAAGAAAAGGCATGGAACTGGGTGCTGACGACTATATTACAAAGCCATTCAACGGAACAGAATTGCTGAATGCTGTAGAAAGCCGGCTAAAAAAGAACGACCTTTTAAGAAAAGACATTTCGCAAGGGCTGGAAGGGCTGAATAACATCATCACCGTAGCCGGTGGTAAAGATATCCTGAAAACATTGGCCGAAGAAGGCAACATCAGCAAGCTAAAAAAGAAGCAGATAATATATAATGAAGGCAACCATGCTGTGAGGCTTTATTATGTACAAAGCGGCAAGGTTAAAACCTATAAAACCAATGATGATGGCAAAGAGCTGGTAACGGGTATCTATAATGAAGGCGACTTCTTTGGCTATATAGCGATATTGGAACACAGTACTTATAAAGAAACAGCCGAAGCATTGGAAGACTGCGAGATAGCCATCATAGGCAAAGACAATTTTGAAGGGTTGATAAATAACAACAGGGATGTGATGAAAAAGTTTGTCGAACTGCTGGCTAAAAACATTTCTGATAAAGAGCAGCAACTATTAGGGCTTGCCTATAATTCACTGCGCAAAAAGGTTGCCAATGCGCTGGTAACCGTTTATAATAAGTATAAAGACGACAAAACAGAACGCTTTGCTATGGATATAAGCAGGGATAATCTTGCCACAATAGCGGGCACTGCCAAGGAGTCTTTAATAAGAACCCTCAGCGATTTTAAAGAAGAAAAACTGATAGATATTGTAAAAGGCGATATTATAGTGCTGGATGAAAAGAAATTAAAAAACCTGATAAACTAAGCACTAAATAACCGCCTGCATATAGTTATTGAAATCGGTTTTCAGGTAACTGAATTCTTTTTCCATCATTTCCATATCCGAACGTAACGTCTTCATCATAGAAGGTAGTTCGCCATTTTTATGCTTTTCCAATTCCCGGATGTCGCGGCGAAGAAAGGTGATGATGGTATCTTTATTTAGAAAAAAATTCTGGTAGTGTTCCATTTTTTCAAGCACATCGGCACTGGCAGTATGTTGTATTACATCTGCTATCCTGTTTTTCATGTATATATTCTCTTGCTGTAAGTAGTCAAGCGTTCGTAGCCAGGCATTTATCTCGTATGTATATTGTTCGCTTTGCACTGCTCGTATTGTATTTTTTACTTTTTACGGGTTGATAAAATTATTAAGGATAGTTGAGCATTCACGCTATTTGCATCATAGGGAATGCTGATTGTCATCAGTTTTATAATTAAAATATTCTGAAAACTTAAATCTTGGGGCCACAGATAGATTTTTCCCCTTATAGATGAGTATCGTCAAAATACCCCAAATAGTTATGATAGCCCCCATATAGCTTACTACAGAAGCATTCATATTGGCAGATGTAAAAGCAACATCTACAGTAGCATGAAATAAGGCACAAACCAGTACGCTCCCTCTTGAAGTATTAAACAGCCATGTAAGTAATATGCTGCCTGTCAATAAACTTAGAAGCCACCCTATCATACCTGCCATATCCATACTTACATAGCCCGGCCTATACAGGAATAATGGTAAATGCCACAACGCCCAAAAAACAGTAAGTATCAAAGAAGATGTAAGTGCAGTAAACCGTTGCTGCAACCGGGGTAATGCATATCCCCGCCACCCCATTTCTTCTCCATAACCGAAGGTGAAAATGTTATATACTGTAAACATCAATAAGCCCCAGCCGGGAAATTCATCGGAAGTGCCAATAGATGAAAAATCAAAGCTACCCCCACCAAATAACCCTACTATAGTTATTGCTGCAATTGCTATCAGGAATGGTGCAAATAGGGCTACCTGCAGCATTACTATATTACCCAATGAAAAGCACTTATTTAGTAATGCGGGCAATGCCTTTCTGTCAAACAAGGCAGTAGTGATAATGGCCGCCAGAAAAGGACCAAATGCACCTATTGCATGATGATAGGGCAATACCGGCATAGTGCCCAACCCTATTGCTGGGGCATATAGCGGCAACCACATCAACCAAGATATGAGATACGAAAGCAGGAAGTATACTATCAACCTCTTCATGCTTCTCTTTTTTCAATGTTTTGATTATATGTTGTTCTCATGGCTATACCGCTGACTATCATAAAAAAACCTACGAGTGCATATACAAATTGCAACATGCTCAGTTGCCTGATAGTGATGATCTGTACAGCCAGCCATACAGCCAATGCCACCCCTGCCATAATAGTAAACATAGGGTACCGCCCTTTTTTAAACCATACTGCTACTGCAATAGCAAGATTGGCAACCCCATTCACAAAAAAGAGATACAACCCCGGAATAAAATAATCATGAAAAATGCTGTTCTCTATCCATTGTATAGGCATACCTACGCCGCTGCCCGTGGCATCTGTCATCAAAGCATACCCGCCAAATATGGCAGATATACCATTCAACAACAATAGAGCAATGGCCAGGTAACGCATCATTTTTTCACAACTGTTTTATGACAACAACTTGCTTTTATCTCATTTTTCTCCATCTCCAGTTTCGGGCTCAGGTATGGCACGCCAAGATTCATGCCCCGCAATATGAACAAACAACCGAATAGCAACATCGTAACCGGTACCAGTTTCCTGATAGAGAGCTGCCTTACGAAACTCACCCTGTTCTTCAATACTGTCAGCATTACCAGCATAGGCACTGTACCTAAACCAAAAGTGTACATCATCAGCATGGCACCAACGGCACTTTGTGCAGTTATGCTGGCAGATAAGGCTACATATACTAACCCGCAAGGTAATAATCCGTTGAGCGCACCTGTAAACAGCAAGGATAGCAAGCCGGGTTTCGCCATGAATTTTGCCAGTGCAGCCCTTACCCAACCGGCCCATGGTAAATTGAACTGCAGCGTTTTTCCGGGAATGAAAGATGCAATGCCGGCAATTAATAACAGTGCGCCTGCTATCATCGATACGTATTGCTGTACGTGGGGATCAAATACAGATTTGAATGAGAACAATATTAATCCCAATGTGGCATACACACTCAACCTGCCCAGGTGATATAATGCAATACCCAGCCACTTTTTGTATCCACTTAAAGCCTGGAAAGGCATCACCCATATTATAGGGCCACACATGCCGGCACAATGCATGCTGCCGGTAAGCCCCATCAGGAAAATCATGGTATATGCCAGGGGTATCATTTTGCTAAGTTTAACTCCGTTTCCTGATAATACGTTTTCCCATCTGCACGCCAATCCATTTTTACAGTATAAATGGTGTTTACTAACTTATCTACGGGTATTGAACAATTGCCCTGCTCATCGATAGCAACAGGAATACTACGATCCCATTTTGCATTCAGCTTGGAATAAAACTGGATATTGCCCTCCACAACAGCTCCATCAAATTCAGCCGGAAAGTCTATTGTAACATTACTGCCGTCTTTATACACCTTCACAGGTTCGGATAGTGTTGCCTGGTTCTTCCCTGCTTCAATCACATTCTGATATGCTAATTCCTTGTTATAGTAGTCTGCAGATACCAGGTCAAAATCTTCGCGCATACTTTTGGTTACCAGTACTACTATCAGCACAACAAAACCACCATATAACAGGGCTATTCTTGCACCCCAATTCATTTTTATCGTACTCATGATATTGCTATTTTAATTACCTGCAAATGGCCCGAGGAAAGATGTGGTTATCGTTCTGATCTTGACACCTTCTTCATATACACCTATCTGCAATTGCGTTTTTCTTTTGGTGACAGCGCTTTCTGCCAATGTTATAAACATAGAGCCCCTGGCATACTGCTCTTTCGGTACTTTAAGTTTTGTTTCACCTACCAGTTTTATTTCACCCTTAAAATTTTCAGGCTTAAGCACTATCTCCTTATCTATATATGTTTTATTCAGAAACTTGTAGTTGTATAGATTACTTATTTGTCCATTGCTTTGCTGATATAATTGCCCGGGGGTACGAAGTATAGAAATGCCCACATCGGTACGGCTGGCCAACAGGTAAATCAACACGCCCAGCAATGCAACCATCACTCCAGAATAAGCTTTCATCCTGCCCGTAAACCGTAATGGTTTCTTTTCAGTAATGTTGTTTTCAGAAGCATATCGTATCAATCCTTCTTCAAACCCTACTGCAAGCATCATTTTATTACAAGCGTCGATACAGGCTGTGCAGTTAATACATTCCAGCTGTGTGCCATTTCGTATGTCTATACCCGTAGGGCACACCTTTACACATTGCGCGCAGTCTATACAATCACCCAGATCGCGTTCGGCAGTTTTCTTATACTTTCCTCTAGGCTCTCCACGCACATGGTCATATGATACTACTATCGAATTTTTATCAAGCAATACGCCCTGCATTCTACCATAAGGGCATACAACGGTGCATACCTGCTCTCTAAACCAGGAATAAACCCCAAAGAAAATAGTAGTGAATATGACGATTGCCACAAAGCCACCAATATGTTTACCAATGGGTTCTGTTATTATTTTCTGAAGCTGTTCTACGCCTATTATATAAGCCAGAAAAGTATTGGCAATAAGAAAACTTACTATCCAAAAAATGGTCCACTTACCAAACTTCTTCAATATTTTGTCCGTATTCCAGGGAGCTTTGGCCAACAACTTCTGTTTAGCACCATCACCTTCTATCCAAAACTCTATTTTCCGGAATACCATTTCCATAAAAATGGTTTGCGGACAAGCCCACCCGCAGAAAACACGGCCAAACACTACGGTGAACAAGGCTATGAATACAATGAACACCACCATTCCAAGCCCAAAGATGAAAAAGTCTTGTGGCCAGAATATTTGCCCGAAGAGTATGAACTTACGCTCAAGTATATTTATAAGAAACAGCGGATGCCCATTCCAGTATATGAATGGCAGCGTAAAAAATACCAGCAGGTATAGTACACTTAACCACTTACGGGCATTATACAACTTGCCTACAGGCTTGGTAGGGAATACCCATACCCGTTTACCTTCTTTATCTACCGTTGCTACTTTATCCCTGAACGAGCCTATCTCCCCTTGCATATCTTTTCTATTTTGTTGCTACCACGTTAGTACTATCCGTGCCTGCTGCTTCCTGGTATAATTCTCCTTGTTTTTCTTTAGGTGCAGCCGGCTTAGTACCTTTTATCGATTTTATATAACTTGTCAGTTCAGCAATCTGCTTTGGCGAAAAATCGTCTTTCCAGCTTTTCATCCCTTTATCAGGCCAGCCGTATTTTATAGATTTGAATACATCACTCAGGCTACCACCATGCAGCCAATACTCATCTGTAAGGTTAGGCCCTACACCACCGCCGCCATCTTTAGCATGACAGGCTGCGCAGGCTGTTTGAAATATAGTTGCCCCTGAAGCGATACCCGCATCATCCAGCATTTTTACTGTATTCTCATCTACACTACCGGAAGACTTAGCCAGATACGCAGCTTTCTCGGCCTCCCCCTTTTCTACTTCTGCTACATATTCCTGGTATGAACTTGGTCCATTACCACCCATATGGTAGTAGTATATATAAATAACACTTACCACAATAGTCAGGTAAAAACCATACTTCCACCACGGCGGCAGGCTGTTATCCAACTCCTGGATGCCGTCATAATCATGATCGAGCATAATATCCTGTTCTTTCTCAATAGCTACAGCCTTGTTAAGCTTATCCCAGAATGGCTTTCTAATTAAAGCTTTTGCTACTTTTTCCGTTTCCGGCTTATTGCTCAATAACCTGACCAGCACACGCATGCTGAGCAACATGGATAGTATCACCAGCATTTCCAGCGCTATAATACCTATCAGCAGGTAAAAATCGGAAGCAGCAATGCCACTGATGTAAGCCGGAGCCTGAGGTGCTGTAGTTGCCACCGCTTCTTCTGCGTGCGCAGCGGTACTCAGCAGCATAATAAACAACAATGCTACCGGTGCTATTACTTTAGCCCTTTCTTTACGCAGTTTTTCTTTGTAAACTAAGGCCAACTGCCGCAATACATTACCCAAAATGCCTATCGCAAAAAGCAGTACAATGATAAGCGCTACCAACCCTATAAGCATTGCATTCATTGTGCTGCCTTTGCCCTGAGCAGTTTTTTCAGCAGCAGTAGCAAGAACCGGTGCCAATATGGCCAGTGAGGTAAACAATGACTTTATTATTCGTTTTGACATATTATCTGTTTTAGGCTTCACTATCGTTATCGTTTGCTGCGAATGGTAATTGTTTTAGATCACTGATATAACCTTTGTTCACCCGGAGCGCCCATATAGTAAGCGCTGTGAAAAACAGGAAGAAGATGAGCAAAGATGCCATAGGGTATATACCTACGCCAGTGATACTTTCGAGATAATGCCTGAATTTCATATACTATTATTAAATGCGTTAGTTAGATGCTGTTTTTTGTTCCAGTTTAATATCCGTACCCATGCGTTGCAGATATGCTATGAGCGCCACTATTTCCTTATTGCTCTTTATCTTGATATTATCCTTCTGCAGGCTTGCCCTGATACCTTCTGCCTGTTTCATTATATCCGCATTGGCCTGCATGTCATATCCTTTTTCATACGGCACACCCAAGGTTTGCATAGCTCTTATTTTTGCCCCTGTTATGGCCGTATCCAGGTCATTTTCAAACAGCCACGGATAGTTTGGCATGATGGAACCCGGCGACATACTGGATGGTTCGTACATATGGTTGAAGTGCCAGCTATCAGGATATTTACCACCTACCCTTGCCAGGTCGGGCCCGGTACGTTTACTACCCCATTGAAACGGGTGGTCATATATAAACTCACCTGCTTTAGAATATTCGCCATAACGTGCTACTTCACTTCTGAAAGGACGTATCATCTGGCTGTGGCAGGTGTAACAGCCTTCACGCACATATATATCACGGCCATGTAACTCTAATGGTGTGTAAGGTTTCACACTGGTAATGGTAGGGATGTTTGACTTCACAAGGAAGGTAGGTATGATCTCTATAGCACCACCTATCAATACCACTATCAGGCTAAGAACCATTAGCTGTACCGGCCTTCTTTCTATCCAGCGGTGCCAGTGCTGGCTACCGTGTGCTACATATGATTTAGCAAGTGGTGCTGCCATAGCTTCTTCATCATTCACAGCTTTACCTTTCTTCACTGTCTTCCATATATTCACCACCATCATTATTACACCCGACAGATATAATGTACCACCAATGCCACGCATCAAATAGAATGGGCGCATTTGCGTTACCGTTTCCATGAACTGGTATTTAAGCTGGCCTTCCGGAGTAAATTCTTTCCATGCAAGGCTCTGCATAAAGCCCGCCCAGTATAGTGGCACCGCATAAAATATGATACCCAGTGTACCTATCCAGAAGTGCCAGTTGGCCAATTTGTTTGAATGCAACTCTGTACGGAAAATGCGTGGTATCAGCCAGTACAGTATACCAAATGTGAGGAAGCCATTCCAACCCAGCGCACCAACGTGTACGTGTGCTATGGTCCAATCTGTAAAGTGACTGATAGCATTCACATTTTTAAGGCTCAGCATTGGGCCTTCAAATGTTGCCATACCATATGCTGTAACCGCAACCACCAGGAATTTCAATACCACATCCTCACGCACCTTATCCCATGCACCGCGTAGTGTAAGGAGGCCATTCAGCATACCACCCCAAGACGGTGCTATCAACATTACAGAAAACACTGTACCCAAAGACTGTGCCCAATCGGGCAATGCAGTATATAACAAGTGGTGCGGCCCTGCCCATATGTATATAAATATCAGCGCCCAAAAGTGGATAATAGACAGACGGTAAGAATACACAGGACGATTGGCTGCCTTAGGCAGGAAGTAATACATGATACCCAAATAAGGCGTTGTAAGGAAGAAAGCCACCGCATTGTGGCCATACCACCATTGCACTAAAGCATCCTGCACACCTGCATACCATGAATAAGATTTCATCCAGGAAAAAGGTATCTCCCATGAGTTTACAATGTGCAGCATGGCTACTGTAACAAAAGTGGCGATGTAGAACCATATGGCTACATACAAATGGCGTTCGCGACGTTTGATGATCGTACCAAACATATTCCAACCAAACGCTACCCACACCAGTGTTATGAGTATGTCTATCGGCCATTCCAATTCTGCATACTCTTTACCTGTAGTATAACCTGCCAGTAACGTAACAGCTGCCAGTACAATAATGAGCTGCCAGGCCCAGAAGTGAAACTTGCTCAGCTTATCGCTAAACATCCTGGCTTTACATAAGCGTTGCAGTGAATAATACACACCCATAAAGATGCCATTACCCACAAAGGCAAATATTACCGCATTGGTATGCACCGGGCGCACACGCCCGAATGTGGTAGCGGCTGTGCTAAAGTTTAACTGCGGGAATACTAATTGAAAAGCTGCCAGCAAACCTGCCAGCATACCTACTACGCCCCAAAAAATAGTGGCATAGGCAAACCACTTTACGATCTTATTATCGTAGAAAAAGCGGTCCATACCCTCTGCTTGCTGAATAGTAGCTGTTGTTACCTGAGAACCTGAATTAAAGGCCGTATCCATGTATTTGTTTTTATTAATTGGCTGAATTATTTCTTATCAATATTGTTATCATATAACATGCGCATAGCTGCACCCTCCTGGTCTTCAAACTGGCTGGACTTAACACTCCATATAAACGCAAAAAGAAAGAAACCTGCAACGAGAATACTGATAGCTACGAGGACAAAAAGAACACTCATTATACCTTTGAATTATGGTTCAAAACTAATATCGGGTGGACGACAATAGTATGACTAAACCCCTGCTAAAAACTGACAGTAATCAGCAATACTTTACCTGGCTTGAAGTGAAAGTCGCAGGTGCCGTGCCCAAATGCTGCTGGCGCCCGTTGTTATCAGTATGATACTTAAAGTACTTACAGGCATTAAAATAGCAGCTATCATAGGTTCCATATCACCTTTTACAGATATATACAACCCTACAATATTGTAAAGAATAGAAATTATGAAACTAAGATTGATAATGGACCTTGCCGACCTTGCCAGCCTGAGCAGCTGTGGTAAATAAGCTAACCTTGAAGCATCCAGTATTGCATCGCAAGACGGCGTAAAATTATTAATATCATCCGTCAGTGTAATGCCCACATTACTTTGCTGCAGGGCGCCGGCATCATTCAGCCCATCGCCTATCATGGCTACTTTTGTGCCCTTCTGCTGCAACTGCGCTATGTATGTAAGCTTATCAACAGGCTTTTGAGAAAATAGCAACTCACTTTCCTGCCCGAGAAGTTTTCGCAAGTCTGCTTCCTGCCTGTTATTATCTCCTGAAAGCAATGATATTTTACACATGTCGCGTAGTTCCGGCATTACCTGGACTGCAGCATCCCGGAAGTCGGGCAGAAAATAATATGCGGTTATTGTATCATCAATGCGCACATACACATTTGCTTTATGCTCTGCATCTTCTACTACGCCCGTAAATATTGCCGAGCCTATACGAATGGTGTGTTGACCAACAGTAGCCCTTATGCCCCTTCCGGGTATTTCTACCCAATTAGCAGGTTGTATTTTTGTATGCTGCCCTAATATTTCGCACAATGCAACGCTATGCGGATGCTGGCTGGATATAGCCACAGAGTAGACCATCGTTTCTTCAGCAGCAGACAATTGATGGCCTGAAGTGCTATATGTTTTGCTGCCTTGTGTAAGGGTACCGGTTTTATCAAACACGATATGGTCAATATTTCCAAGCTGTTCTATTACAGCAGCATCGCGCAGGAACAGGCCATTATTGCTGAATATGCGCAGCAGGTTGCCATTTGTATAAGTTGCAGATAACAAAAGCGCACATGGGCATGCCACTATCAGCATGGCCGATACAGCAGGCAGTATCTTTGAAGCATCATATACTGCCCAATACAGAGCCGTTATAGCCGCCAGCGAGAATAGAACTATTGTAAAGTATTTACTGAATTTATGAATGATGCTTTCTTCTTCGTTGGCTGTTGCTTTATTATTTGAAAACGCATGGTTATTCCATAAAGATGTCAGGTAGCTACCAACAACAGGTTTAATTACCTGCATCAGCAACTGATCTCCCTTTTGCCTGCCACCGGCATATACAATGCTTTTCTCCGGCACCTGCACAGGTTCGCTTTCACCGGTAACGAAACTATAATCTATACGTGCATTACCTTTTATCAAAATACCATCGGCAGGTATGATCTCGTCATTATGAAGCTGTACAATATCGTTTTCTTTCAGCTCTGTTATTTTCGTGCTCACTACACTGCTGCCTTTCAGCACATCTACAGCTATCGGGAAATAGGCTTTATAGTCGCGATGAAAGGATAAAGACTTATATGTTCTTTCCTGCACTACCCTGCCTACCAGCATAAAAAAAACAATGCCGCTCATGCTATCAAGATACCCTGAACCAATACCTGTAAATATCTCGTAAAGGCTTCTTGCATATGTGATGATCAGCGCCAGGGCAATGGGCGCATCGATATTCAGTATTTTTTGTTTTAATCCCGCCCATGCCGTTACAAAAAATTCTGATGCTGCATAAAAGAATACCGGCACTGAAAGTATAAGGTTCAGCACACGAAACAACATAGTATACTGCTTATCAATGCCCGCTGATGACAGGTATTCGGGAAAACTCATCAGCATGATATTGCCAAAACAAAATCCTGCTACGCCTAATTTATATATCCGCCTCCTATCGATCCGCTTAGTTTTCTTCCCTTCACTATCATCCAGGCTTATGTGCGGCTCGTAACCCAATGTTGCCAACAATTCAACTACTTTTCTTAAACTGACTTTATCCGTCAGAAAGCGTATCGTTACTTCTTTAGTTGTAAAATTGAGCCTGCTTTCAACGATCCCGTCATTCAGCTTGTGCATATGCTCCAGCAGCCACATGCAAGAACTGCAATGCACACCCGGAATGTACAATGTTACAATAGCGTGCCTCCCATCATAAAATTTATAAAGCTGCCCGGCTATGGCAGCATCATCCAGGTAGGCATATTTATTACTGCGCAGTGTTTTAACCTGTGACAAGCCGGGATGACTGCTCAATTGATAATAATCGCACAGCCCGTTTTGATTAATGACTTCGTAAACCAGTTTGCAGCCTTCGCAGCAAAACACTTTTTCTTCTACATGTATATTGGCTGTAATGCAGGATGCCCCACAATGATAGCAGCTAAGTTTGTTAGCTGCTACTTCTTTTTCAACAACCTTACCTTCATCAGTGGTGAACATTGATCTTTCTTTGTGAGCGTATTATGGAGGCCATCAGAAATGCCTCTTCCACATACAGTAGTTCTTTCAGCACTATCTCTATCAGAAGCATTTCATCGCGCAGCGTTTTATATATAAGGGGATAGCTAAGATTAGAATATAGCGGCAATGCCACTACATGCAGTTCACTAAGCAGCGATAATATTTTAAGGTGCGATTCCCTGAGTGTTACCAGATGCGACTTATGCCCTATTTCGCAATTACCGGAGCATGCCGCACAATTGTGGCCGGTAGTATCCTTATCATGTAACTGATGCAGGTATGGTGTGAGCATTTCTTTCCTATCGTACAGGTAATAGGATATGGCCTGTAACAATTTCCCGCAAGTATCTGTATAACTTTGAGTAACCTGGTGAATATCCAGCCTGCACAACTCAGCTTGTTTATCAGCTGCTTGCTGCACCATAGCAGTTATTACATCGTAATAATCTACATGCAACCTGTCTGCCAATTCCTTTAAGGATAACATTTCGTATTGATGACAGTTGAGCTTTATCACGGGAATTATTTTGCTACAAAAGTACCTGCCAGAAGATAGCGCCGTTATGACTGAAATACGGACAAAAACTGATTTAAATCAGCTTTGAACTACAAATACAAAAGGCTGCGATATCGCAGCCCTCTACAAAAAACATATATGATGCAATTACTGTTTCAGAGATTTCACCAGCATATCAATATATAGATCAATATATACCTTGGTATTATTATTCAGGTTTTCATTAAAAACACAATTTATCTGTAACCCGCGCAACGTACTAATGCTGATAAGTGCAATCGTATCCAACTGAGATTCACAAGCAGCACTAAATTCACCGGTTTCAATACCGTACGATAATATCGATTTTATCAGGTCCAATTCAACAGTATCATATTTCTTTTTTACACTAGCCATCAGGCACATGTTCGACATGATATCCGAATCGGAATTGAGTATGTTTAGAATAAGGCCCTTTTTATTATTTAGCTCATTGTGTATTGTTGCGGCAAATACTTTCAGTTTTTCCTCTGCAGTTTCTTCCATAGATACGGCAATCTCAATTTGCCGGAAGACATCAGCTTTCTCTTTAAAAAGAACCGCCTCAAAGATATCTTCTTTGGTAGCGAAATAATAATACAGGCTACTTTTGCCTTTACCTATGGCTTTTGCAATATCCTCCATTGTCGTTTTCGCAAGACCGTATTGCTGAAACAGCCCTTTGGCAGCCTCAATAATATTGGCTTTCATTAATCCTTCTTTTGCAATTTCCATCATACGTTTATAATACTTATCGGGGGTTAATAGAATTCAAAATTATAACGTTTATATGACCGTGTTTGTAACCATTTTGTTAATGAATCTGTTAAGCCAGGCAGTGCGTGTCAGGGCATTGTAAAAAACAATACCAACCACAGCACATACTATACCGGCTACCACATCTGCTATATAATGGTGGCTGGTATAAACGGCGGCAAACCACACACCAACCATTATAGTGGCAAAAATGACATTCATATAACCTAACCTATTCCTTAAGCCGTAATACAGCACCAGTGTGGGATATGCGGAATGCAACGATGGCATAGCCGCAAATACATTTGACCCTTTTGCATACAATGATTTAAATATTTCTACTCCGAAAAAAGCATCGAACCTCGATAATCCCGCAGTATTGCTTAATGTACCGGGCTCAAAAATGAACCCGTGGTTTTGTACGTACCATGGTGGTGCCGCCGGATAGGCGTAATACCCCACAAAACCTACAAGGTTTATTACCAGGAAACTAAATGCAAAATGAAAGAATTCCTTTCTATGCCTGGCGAATAGGTAGCCGCCAAAAAGTAACGGCACAGGCACCCAGGTTAAATAAAAGAAACCTGTAAGTATATCCAGAAATGTATTACTATGCAGTAACCAATATTCATTGGGTGTAATGATGCTGCCATTATATGAAATGCCAAACCAGTTTTTCTCAAATGCATATAGGTCGGCTATGTACACTGCATTAAATTTATAATTGGGAAATGCTTTCATATAGTCGAACAGTACCCAGTACACGATAAAAACAGAGAAACCTATTACAAATTTCCGTGTCTTTACAGATGCGAAATACAAGATATTGACCATTGATATAAGAAATACCTGTTCTGGCCTGAAGCCTATCAATAGATATGACACTAGCATATACCCAAGCGTAATTGCTGCCATCATCAGCAATTGCCTGCCCTTAAATAATGTACTGGACTTTAAACTTTTCACTAATGCTACAATCATAATTTTTACTTCGTTTTCGATTTCCCCCGGTTATCGCGTGCCACACGAGAGTATATCGATATATTCTTATCGAACAAAAACTGAAACAGCAGTTTTGTGTACGATGTATGGTATCCTAATGTTTCATAATAAGAATTTGCGATTTGCTTGATCTTCGGCAGTTTATTCCATGGTATAGATGGGAAATCATGATGCTCATTATGATAACCCACATTCAGGTTTACAGGATTCAGTACGCCATAATAACTTTTAGTCTCCTGGTGATCGCCATGCGTCAGGTAGTGTTCTTGTATCCAGCGTGCACCTAATGGATGTAACCCAATTGAAAAGAAAAAGCTCAACACCAGGAACATCGTCGATTTGACCCCTAAGAAGTATATAACCAATGCCATAAAGCCAAATTGAACAATCCAGTTTACCAATGTCCAGCCATCAAATATTTTGATCTCTTTGGTAAGGCGCAACGGGCGCAACAACTGAAATACAGGGTAGAACAATAACCACAGAGCTTTCCCTAATGTGGAGTTATCTATCAATTTTGCCTCCCAACGAAACGGCATATCTGCATCCAGCTCTTCTACACCCTGGTATGAATGATGCTTCAAGTGATATTTCTGAAACGACACCGAACTTGGAAACACCAATGGCAGATTGGCCAATATGCCTGATAGCGTATTGAGTGTACGGTTTTTAAAAAGCAGGTTGTGCGCGCATTCATGAATGCAAACAAACAAGGTATGGCATGCAAATGCACCAACACAATAGGATAACAGAAATACTAACCACCATGGACTTCCTTTCAACACAACAGCCAGGGTCAATTGCACAGCTACACACAGCGCTATCACCAAAATGGTGTAAGGATTACGACCTATCAATGCCCTTATTTCAGGATGCTTATTGATGATCTCCTTTGTACGCTTTTTGTGTGGTTCGCTTTCATCAGACCATACAAAACTTTTGGTATCTTTATTTTCGGCCATTTATAGTTGTTCGTTTTAGTTGTTACAATAGTGTTTTATAGCTTTTATTCCGACCTGAATATTTTGTCCCACAATACAGAGCTTACGCCATACTTCTTGCTGGAATCCTGGTAGTGATGCAGCATATGGTGCCGCTTCAGTTCTTTCCAGAATTTGCTTTTGAAATTGTAATGGTGCAGTGCATAGTGGCTCATATCATAGATAAGGTAACCTGTAACAAAACCAGGAAAGAAAGCGTGAAACTGCACTTCATTAAATACTGCAGACAAGATGAAATAAAACAATACTGCTAAAGGAATGCTTACCGATGGGGGCATTACCAATCGCTTCACATCGTTAGGATAATCGTGATGCACACCATGAAATACGAAGTGAATGCGCTCCATAAACTTCCCCTTTGGAGTAAAATGAAACACAAAACGGTGCAAAACATACTCTACAAGTGACCACCCGAGTATGCCTAAAAAATAGAACAATACGATAGCACCTGCATTCGTATGCAGCACAAAAACACTTTTACCCAAAAAGTATAACACTACCGGTACATATATGAAAAGCGGCACGCTGAAGTGTACTTTGGATAACGCCTCCATAAAGTTGCTTTTAAACATCCTTACAGACTCTGTTGAATTAGAAACAAAATTCTTTGCCATGGCTTTTTATGGTTTTATTCTTTCTAATACGGTAGCACCGGTTGTTACATCTGTACCCTTCAGCTCTATATATATCACATTGGGCGACCAGAATGTACCTCCGTTAATTTTTATATAAATTCGTTTTAACACTGCCTGCTTACCTAGAATATTCGCAAATACATAATAGTTATCATCAGCAGCTTTTTTCAAATACAATGGTCGTTTGTTGTATGCCAAAAATCTCATCTCATAGTTATCTTTCGATAGCTTCTTGACGTTCAGCCCATAAGCAAATTTTCGCTGTATAAAGTTTAGCTCCTTTCTACTACCATCTTCTGCATAGCGCAACCAAAAGATATGAACCGGCTCATTTGCATTCAATACACCATTCTTAAGGTTCAATTCATAAACTATCGTATTCTTATTAGGGGTACGCTGCACATAAAAAAGCATATTCTTAATACCGGATGGTATAGGCATGGTATCCTGCTCTTCAAAAACAGGCATTAATGTATTGGCCACCGCAGTTTTATCTACTGCACCCAATAGCAAACAAGCCAATAGCATTATATATATCTTATATCCTTTCATTCCTGTTTACATCTATTGTTTTGCATCCAGTGCTTTTTTCGCATCTCTGAGACGATTGATAGCCGTGATGTTGGTGAGTACTGCCATTATCGTAATAGGGAAGGTAAACACAGACATGGTTTCAAATACATGAAACGGAATACCCGGAATAAACAGTTTATAATTGCCGCCTATAAAATGAGCGGTAACACCACAGGCTATAGCCGTAACACCTATCAGCACCACACGTTCGGGGCGCTGCATCAAACCGCCTTTACATTCAATACCCAAACCTTCAGCACGTGCGCGTGTATAGCTCACCATCATAGAGCCTATCAATGCTATAAATGCAAATAGTGAACTGAGGAAGTAGTGATGTGATACCAGGTAATAGCATATGCCGAGGAACATTACCAACTCGCTATACCGGTCGAGCACAGAGTCATACAGTGCGCCGAATTTCGAGCTCATGTTACCAAGCCTCGCCACCTGCCCGTCCAGCATATCAAACAGTCCTGCAAAAAGTACCAGCGCGCCTGCCCATCCTACATAAGACAAGTCGCCCCTATTCCCTACTTCTGCACCCTTAATAAAAATAATAGCTACACCAATATTCAGCATCAGGCCGATGGTAGTAACTGCATTAGGTGTCAATCCTATTTTTATCAACAGCTTAACGAACGGATTTATGACCTTATAAATGCCGTGTTGCAATGAATCCCGTGTTGTATTAACCGCTGTGCTCATAAATAACTGTTTTAAAAATCAAATTTGAAACGTGCACGAATACCCAGATCTGAAACATTGGGGTTATCGAGGTACGTGAACCGTTTTACCACGTCAATCCTAAAGAAGTTGAATATATTACCGATACCTACGCTACCTTCTATATAAGGTTTGTTCTCCAGTGTATAAGTCGCCGGTGTGCCATCTGCATACGTTGGGAACTTCAACAAATCAGGATCGTTACCGGGCAGGTTCTCGCTACGTACACCGCCATATAGCATCTTCAGGTTGATGTATTCCCTGAACCTTGTTTTCTTTATCAATGGTATCTTATTAAAGATGAAACCATTGAAGCAGTGGTCTATAATCAGGCTGGCATAATGGTCGCTGGTAAACTCCAGAAAATTCATCAGGTTGTACGACTGCAACTGCAATGAATATGTTTGATTGGCACGGTGTATGGCCAGCAGTGGGTAAGGTACTTTACCAAATATACTGCCACCTTCCAGCACCACATCGCTATAACCCAACTGCGACATGTACACACGTTTGTAGATATTGGCAGATATGTTTTGGTAATTATACTGTCCGTTAAAAAGACCTTCTATGCCGGCTATTGCCCTTACTGTAAATACCGGGTAGCGATTGGGCATAGGTATGCGGTATTGCTTGCCCTGGTAGAATTCTTCATTAGGCGCCCAGCGCAATTCAAGGCTGAGTTCTGATGTGGTGATGGAGTTAACCTTCTGCAACTGGTATGGATTGGCAATTTCTTTTACATACTCTAATTGCCCCGCAGCCTGTTGCCTCCAGTTTTTAAATCCTGCACGAAACGAGAAATGATTGCGCATTTCATGCAGGTAGTCTAATACATAAATATCATTATACAGCCATTTGTCATTCACGCCACGCTTAATAGATAACAACACGTTATCTTCCTGTATGAACTGTAGCTCCTGCCCGGGTATCTTCGTATCCTTTTGATAATTGGCACGAAGCACGCGCACGGGGAATTCAAATATCGAACGGTTGGTAAATGAATACGCCCCGCCTATATAGTACTTCCACTTCTCATCCTTAAAACCGTAAGCGGCATATGTTTCTATCGTATAGCGTTTGCTGAAGGTAGTAGTAGTGCGCCCACCGAACCTTAACCGGAAACCCTCTACAGGATTGAAGCTGTAGAATGTATTTACTGGTCCCACTTCTACATAGGGTGTTATACGCTTATAGCCCGCTATGAGCATGGTACCGATATCCATCACTCTTTTAAAAGAGCGTGAATTGCGTAAGCTGTCAATATTAGCATAGGTGCGTGCTTCGGCAGCGGTTAATGAATCGTGCCTGCTGGTATTCCAATAAATTTCATCCTGCTTGCCGGCGGCTGCATCTGTTATTACAGTTTCACCTTTATAAAAATCATCCGGCCTTACGTTATTTACCAGGAAATTTTTAAAAGATACCGTGCGCTGCCCATACACGCCACCCGATCGTTTTTCAGAGATGCCAAAATCTGTTTTAACATCTGAACGTGAGAGATAGTATTTATTGTCGTTTGCTTTTTGAAAATCAAGGTTGATATCAAGATCGCGTACCCAATTGAGGTTAATGTTTTTATTAACGGTCATTTGCACCTTTTGCACAGCGTAGTTGGTGTCTAGCGTTACATACAGCCTTCCCTGGAATAACATATCTGTTTTATTGCGCGGATAAAAACTCAGCCCTACCAATTTTATATTGTCAACAATTACCGTGTCCACAATAAAAAACTGGTAAAATGAGGGTGCCAGGTTGGCAATAGGACTTAAAAACTGGTTGGTCATTACAGTAATGTTATTACTGTATATGTCCACATCCTGGTACATATGCTTTACATAGGTATTCAGGCCTACATTATCCAGGTATTCACCAAAGTTTACTTTTCGATCGCCTTTGATTATGACTTTGTTCTTGTCACCTTTTTTCCTGAAATAGTTATCGGATATCTTCTCCTGCAGATATAATGGCATCAATGCCTTATCGGGCACCGATGTTGTGTCAATATTATTGATCATATACTTGAAGGAGCGAAACAGGCGGTTCTTACGTAATTTTTCCGGCGTATTGGTTAAGGCCAGTTCCAGTTTCTCATACGCTTGATATTCCAGGTATTCATTGTTCTGGCTCCTGTTACCATCCCTGTGTTCTATTACTTTTCTTATCAGGTCTACAGCAGGATTGTTCTTATTACGATACTTTACCTTCTTAGGTTTTACCAATACTTCCTGTAGTGAACGATTATCGGGCTGCAAAGAAATATTCAACGTTTGCGCTTTACCCGGCTGTATTTTAAGTGTTACAGTTTGATAGCCAACCAAAGAAACCTGCAGCTTTGTTTGTTCGCTTTCAGACTTCAGTTCGAAATACCCATTGGGGTTACTGTTGGCACCCAATGGTGTGCCGGGGAAAAAGATACTTACAAATTCGAGCGGTTTCTTTGTCGCCGCATCTTTTATATACCCTTTTATAATGGTGGTTTGGGCTATGGCGGGTATAGCACACAACCACAACAATAAGATTGCTGCCAGCCTAACAAACATATTTCCTGTCTTAACTGAATACATACGTCTTCTGCAATAAATAATTATAACTAATCCCAACTAATACGGATACCAATACTTTTGAAAGTGCATAGTTGACATGCCAATAATTGGCCAGCAGGTACATACCGCCAGCATTCAATGCCAGGTTGCCGCACCATACCAGCAGGTATCTCAATACCTGCTTCTTTGCCTGTTTGTCAGCCGCATCAAAAACCCATTGGCGACCTAATAAAAAATTAGATACTCCACCGCTGATATTACCTGTAATGGCGGCGGCCACATATACCATGCCCAATACCTCTACTGCCAATACAGTAACGAGGAAATCGATGAGCGAGGCGATGAGTGAAGCTGCCTGTGCTTTTAAAAAAGTTAACATTACAGGTATTCTATGCGTATATCATTATCCACATTATCACATTGGTATAAACCCCAGATAGCACATCATCTGCCATTACGCCCCACCCACCGGGCAGTTTCTCTGCCCTTCTTATGTATAAGGGTTTTACAATGTCAAAAAAACGAAAGAGTATCAGCGCCAACAGTAAATTATAAGTAGTAACCGGTAGGCCAACAAGGCTTATAAACATGCCTGCCACTTCATCTATCACTACTTTTTTATCATCTTTTCCCCAATGCGCTTCTACCTTTCCGGCAGACCATATGCCTACCATAGTAGTAAGCAAGGTCAGAGCAACCTGTACCGTAACATCACCCCTAATAATAACTGTTACTACGTACCAACACAGCACACCACATATTGCCGCGACGGTTCCTCCTCCCTTGCCTATATAACCTATACCTAGCCAACTGGCTATTATTTTGTGCAGTTTTATCATAAAGACTCAACCAATTCCTGGTAGTAATCCAGGCCCAGGTGTGTTATCATGTCTTCGCCCATAATATGGCGCAGCGTATTCTGCAGTTTTATCAGTTGTTTGAAGATGTCGTGCTCCGGCTTCAGGTCTGGTGCCGTTTGTGGCGACTTGAAGTAGAATGACAGCCATTCTTGTATGCCGCCCATACCCGCACGGCTGGCCAGGTCCATAAACAGTGCCAGGTCAAGAACGATAGGCGCTGCCAAGATAGAATCGCGACACAGGAAGTTGATCTTTATCTGCATAGGATAGCCCATCCAGCCAAAGATGTCAATGTTATCCCAGCTTTCTTTATTATCACCATGTGGAGGATAATAGTTGATGCGCACTTTATGATATAGTTCGCCATACAGTTCCGGATTCAGGTCAGGGCGCAGTATTTCTTCCAGTACACTGAGTTTAGATACCTCTTTTGTTTTGAAGTTATCGGGGTCATCCAGTACCAGGCCATCCCTGTTGCCCAATATGTTTGAGGAGAACCAACCTTTGATACCCAGTGCCCTTGCGTGCAGGCCGGGCGCAACGATAGTTTTCATCAATGTTTGGCCAGTTTTAAAATCTTTACCAGCTATAGGCACTTCCATTACTTTAGCCAGTTCTACCAGCGCAGGAATATCGCAGGTAAGGTTTGGCGCACCATTGGCAAAAGGCACACCCATCTTGATAGCCGCATAAGCATATATCATACTAGGAGATATGCGCGGATCATCATTATTCAGCCCTGTTTCAAAATTCTCAATGGTATCATATACTTCACAATGATCGATATACTTTTCAGTAGATGCACACCATACCATTACCAGGCGGCTACAGTTATTTTTTTCTTTGAACGACCTGATATCTTCCATCAGTTCGAAAGCAAGGTCATATTTGCTCTTTGCTATTTTGATATTATTACCATCCAGGTTCTTTACGAATTCCCTGTCAAAGACTGCCTTCATTGGCTTGATGGCTTCCAGTTCTGCTTTTACAGCATCTAACTGGTGGCGTTCCAATACCTGGGCATTTACAGCGGCTTCATACACATTATCTTCATACACATCCCATCCACCAAATACGATATCATTCAAATTTGCAAGCGGTACGAAGTCCTTTATCAACGGATACCTGTTCTCCGTTCTTTTACCCAGCCTGATGTTACTCATCTGTGTTAATGAACCTACAGGTTGCGCAATGCCTTTCTTTATTGCTTCTACACCCGCTATGAATGTAGTAGCTACTGCACCTAGTCCGGGGATCAATACTCCAAGCTTGCCCTCAGCGCTTTTGATTTGGTATTCCATGTTATTCTATTTATAAAATGTTTGTTATTATAACCAATTATTGTTCTTATACCATTGTACAGTATTGGCCACACCCGAATACAGATCGAAACGAGGTGTAAAGTCAAGGTCTTTTTGCACACGCTCAATACTACAGTTCCAGTTTTCTGCTGCCAGTTCGGCCAGCTTTTCTTTATTCAGCGTCGGCGCTTTATCACTGTTCTTATATAGCTGTTCTAATGATGCAGCTATCAGGCGAGCTATACCCATAGGTACATGCAACCTGAAAGCACTTCTTCCCAACTCTTTCTTTATGATATTTGCCAGCTCGTACTTATCATATTTCTTACCATCCGACAGATTGTATGTTGCATCCGCTATGTCAGAATACATGGCTTTTACCACCACATCTGCTATATCCTGCCCGTGTATAAAGCTCAGGGTTTGAGCCCCTCTGCCTATATAGGGTTCTATACGGCTGGCCAGTGTTTTGAAAACGATGAATATATCTTTTTCACGCGGGCCGTACACCGCAGTGGGCCTAAAGATGATTTTCGGTATCTCTATCTCATTCAAATACTGCTCCGCCAACAGTTTGCTTCTACCGTAAGATGTAACAGGTTGGGGAGTACGCTCTTCCGTTATAGGGTTAGGGTCATCATATACCGTAGGCCCTATAGCAGCCAGGCTACTTAGAAAAATGAATTTCTTCACCTGTGTATCCTTTACTGCCTGCGCCAGGTTTCTTGTATACTCTGCATTTACCTTGTTATAGTCATGTTGCGTTTTAGCACGCGTAATACCGGCAGCATGTATCACATAATCGTAACCACCTTCCGCGATATGCCTGCGCAATTCATCTGTATTACCAAAAGCCGGCGTAACATATTTTAGGTTCATATCAGCGAAGTGTGCTACATCGCTCGATGGTCTTACCGCAGCACTTACTTCAAGCCCTGCATGGAGGCATGCCTCCACCAGGTGGTAGCCTATAAACCCACTGGCGCCTGTTATCAGAACTTTATCTTTCATTCAGCTGCTTTTCGTATATCCTATACCTCTTATAAGGCACGCCATTAATGTTCTGGATAGCTTTGTTCATCAAAAAATTATCCTCCAGTATCCACGAAGCCTCAGCCGTTTTCATATTCTTCTTCATACCGTTTTGTATGATGCTACCATAAAACACAGCCTCAATACCCAACTTTCTGTATTCTTCCAGTACGCCCAGTGCTATTACACGTATGCCATTTATCTTCTTGCGTTGTGTCAGCAATTTGAACAACCCTGTAGGCAGCAAACGGCCACGTTTTATTTTTATCAGTACCTGGTTAATGTCTGGTATGCACAATGAGAACCCGATGGGCTTGCCTTCATGCTCTGCTACCATACAGAAGTCCGGATCCAGTATCAGCTTGAGGTCTTTTGCCAGGTAGTCAAATTCGTCATTGGTCATAGGTACGAAGCCCAGGTTCTTATCCCATGCTTTATTATATACATCGCGGATGCCATCCACTTCCTTTCGGAAGTTTTTCATATTCACTTTGCGAAGCGTGATATTCTTATGTTTCAATCTTTCTGCCAGCAGGTTCATTAATGCCAGCGGCTTATCATTGAACGATTCTGATGATATCTGGTATGCGATCAGATCCGTTTTCTTTGAAAACCCATTGCCTTCTACAAGCTTATTGTAATAGGCCTTATTATACGGCATCATAGCTACCGGCGGCGCGTCATAGCCTTCTACCAGCATGCCGCATGTTTCATTGGTAGAAAAGTTTACCGGCCCAATGATCGTTTTAACACCTTTAGATATCAGCCATTTTTCTGCTTCTGCAAATAATGCCTGCGCTATAGCGTCGTCGCTCTCACAATCAAAAAAACCAAAGAAGCCGTCCTTTGTATTATTAAAAACGTTGTGATTATTGTTGAGTATCGCTGCTATTCGTCCAACAACTTTATTATTACTGTAGGCAAGAAATAATTGCAGTGAAGAATGGTTGTGAAAGGGATGTTTACCCGGCGAAAGCAGGTCGCGCTGTGCTATAAATAGCTCAGGCACATAATGCTGGTCATGTTTATACAGCTCATGCGGAAAGTCTATAAAAACCTTTAGCTGCTGCTTACCGGATACGGGTACTATTTGTATCATGCGTTTTCTTTTACGGCTACAGGCATTACAGCGTTGTATGCTTTCAATAGCTTGGAAATGGCTTCGTCTATCTGGCTGAATGTATGTGTTGCCATCAGGGAGAAGCGTATCAGTGTAGCATCGGGTGGAACGGCCGGAGAAACTACCGGATTTACAAACACACCATCTTCCTGCAGCATACGCGTGATGCGGAAAGTCTTTTCATTATCCCTTATATATATAGGGATAATCGGCGTTTCTGTAATGCCAATATCAAAACCTTCGCTTTTCAGCAAGCCAATAGCGTAGTTAGTATTCTTCCATAGGTTTTCGATATGCTCGGGTTCCTGCTGAATGATATCTAATGCTTTCAGTACGCTGGCTACAGAGGCAGGCGTCATGCTGGCGCTGAATATCAGCGAACGCGCATGATGCTTCAGGTATTCAATTGTAGCGTTATCTGCAGCAATAAATCCACCAAGCGATGCCAGCGACTTACTGAAAGTGCCCATCACCATATCTACTTTATCAGTAAGACCGAAATGAGAAGCAGTGCCTGCGCCTGCCTGGCCTATTACACCAAGGCTATGCGCGTCATCTACCATGATGTTAGCATGATATTTTTCTGCCAGTTGCACGATAGCTGGCAGATTGGCTATATCACCTTCCATACTGAAAATGCCATCTACAGCAATGATCTTCACGCTTTCTTCCGGCAGGTTTTTCAATTTGGTTTCCAGCTCGTCCATATCATTGTGGCGATACTTGAGTGTACGGGCAAACGACAAACGGCTGCCGTCTATCAGCGATGCATGGTCATATTCATCCAGTATCAGATAATCATTTCGCCCTGCAAGAGAAGAAAGCACACCCAGGTTTACCTGGAAACCGGTGCTGAAAATGATAGCATCATCCTTGCCCACATATTCTGCCAGCCTTCTTTCCAGCTCCAGGTGTATATCAAGGGTACCGTTCAAAAAGCGGGAACCCGCACAGCCGGTACCATACTTTTCTATTGCCTGCCTGGCAGCCTCTTTCAATCTCGGGTCATTCGTCAGTCCGAGATATGAGTTGGAACCAAACATCAATACACGCTTACCATCTATTATAACTTCTGTATCCTGTCCCGAAGAAATGGGTCTGAAATATGGATAATAACCGGCGTTCCTGGCTTCTTGTGCAGCAGTATACGCACTTACTTTTTTGTGTAGATTACCTGCCATTGAGAATTTTTAACCTTTAAACCTTTCGACTAAATCGGTTTAAAAGTCCAAAATTAACTAAGAGTGATATTCAACACGAATTTTTTTTCGGAATGTGTATAATTATTATCTATAAAGAGCCAGGTAAAAAATACTTATTACCTACTGAAAATCATCCGAATAGACTGGCTTGAACAGCCTTAACCCTTGATGTATGGCTGCTATCAGCGTTTATATGATATACCTGTGAAGGCTCATATCTTGAAGCTACAGATACATTAACACCGTTTCTATATGGCGCAAATAATTCTAAAGCCTTATCCGGGTGATTATTATCTTTTGACAGGTGGGCCAGCAAAAGATGGGTCATATGAGCGGGTCGGTGACTGCAAAAAACCTCCAAAGCCTGGCTGTTAGACAAATGGCCTTTACCGCCACGTATCCTATTCTTTAGATAAATAGGGTATGGGCCATTCTCCAGCATTTCCATATCATAATTTGCTTCCAGAAAAGCAGCATGGCATTTACTAAAATGGTACGTCAACTGCTCGCAGGCAATGCCTATGTCTGTAAAAACACCTATGGTTGTGCCATTCCCCTCTACTACAAAACTTTGCGGATCGTTCGCATCGTGATGTTTTGCAAAAGCTGTAACCTGTAACCCTTCTACATCGATTTTGTCGCCAGAGTTGAAATTGACAATCAAATGTTTATCTATCAACACCCTGTGATCGTGCGTCGCAGCAGTAATATAAACCGGCAGCTGGTACCTTCGGGATAGTGCGGTTATGCCCCTGATATGGTCTGTATGTTCATGAGAAATAAATACCGCCCTAATGGTACGCATGGATAGATTCAGTAAACGCATACGGCGCTCTACCTCTCTGCAGGAAATACCTACATCTATCAGTACGGCATCTTTACCATTACCTACATAATAACAGTTCCCATTACTCCCCGAATTCAGCGATGCGATAAACAAAGACATACCACCTACAAAGAAAAGGCTTTTATAGACGTAATAAAAAAAGGACTGCGGCAATACAGCCCTTTTACCGACATATCGGGCTATGACAACGAATACTGAATAACAATACCTTGTTTTATGGTAAATACAAAACTACCATTTACTATGGGTATCCGTTTCTTTCCTTTTTGCTTTTCACCCTGCACCTCTATCTCTATGCGACCGCTATCGTACGCGGTAGCATAAGAGTAAAAGTGTACCATATCGTTCAGGAAAGCTTTCCCAATTATATCGATATTAAAATGCTTCAGAATGATCTTATTAAAATCGAGTGTACCAAATAGCTTGATGATGGCTTCATCATTCAGGCTGGTGATGGCATTCAATATTTTGCATACAGATAATGCAGATTCGTGATCAAGATTTTCATCATTTACTATAAATGAATTGGCTATCATGTGCCTTGTCTTATTTTGCTTATTGTCCATTGCATGGATATTTAAAATGAATAAATAAAAATGCCCTTTGATGAACTCAAAGGGCATACATGTTAGCAGGTATACATATATTCAACATCGCACCTTTGAGTTCATAACAAAGCATCTACAGCAACAATGTTGCGTAGCATTATGATTATTATGCTTGATGGCTGGTATCATACTCAAAAAAATAAGCCCCTCGGCTGATACCGAAGGGCTGCGTTAAAATTTATTTTAAATACACGCGGCTATACACTTCGGCTTTCGAAGATGTTATGACAACATGTATGTTTTACTACTACCATTTTCACAATATTAGGGTTTAAGGAATACTCATCCAAATTTATCTTATAAGCAATACATCCCCTTTTTTGAACAGTCCGGTTTGTCCGCCCGTCACCTCATATTTTAGCGACCAATAGTATGTACCCACATCTACCAGTTTACCATTATATGTGCCATCCCAACCGTTCTTTATGTTATTACCGCGATATACCTGCTCACCCCAGCGATTGTAAACTACAAATTCAATAAGGCGAACATTTGGGTTATCTGTAACCACCCTGAATATATCATTTCGCCCATCATTATTAGGACTGAAGCCTGTGGGCAGCCACACATCATTGGGAATATCCACTATCTGCATGTTATAAGTACAGCTATCTGTACAGTTAAGGTTCTTCACCACGCATACGTAAGAAGACTTGTATTCTTTGGGCTCGATGGTGAGGTTTTTGCAATTGCCACATACCAATTCACTATCGCGATACCAGTCAACTATCATCGCATCTGCGCAGGCAGGTAATACTATTTCCGATTTATAGGAGAGCGTCATAGCCGTATCTTCAAAGCGAACCTTAGGATAAGGCACTACTACTACACTAGAAGTATAATTTGTGGTACCGCCGGCATTGGTTGCAGTGAGTGTTACGGGATACACGCCTGCTGCAGGATAACATATAATACCCGCCGATGGTCCTGTAACTTTTGAAGGTGTGCCACCATCAAAGCTCCATTCATACTGTTGAGGGTAGTTTGCCACCGTGGCAATAAATTCAACACAATCCCCTTCACATAAACTGTCCCTGTAGGGTTGCAAAGACGTTATCTTAGGTTCGCAAAACTTCACACGTACCGTATCACTATATTTATCGCAAGGACTTTGTAGCTGCACCCAATATTTGCCGGGTTTACTCACAGTGATATTTGCCGTAGTATCCCCTGTACTCCACAAGATATGCTGCGCCAGCACCGGCACCGAAAGACCGGCGCTATTGGCTTCGTTGCATATAAGTGTATCATTGGGGAGTTCAGGTTTATAATCTGCAGCGGTACGCACATACATCGTATCGCTAAAAGTGCCGCATATATTTTGAGCTTCTACCCAATATTGGCCTCTTGCAGTAGCTACAATAGCCATACCGCTTTCGCCTGTCGACCATCTTATATTATCAAAACCAGGCTCAACAGACATCGGAACGGCAAAGCTGCCTTTACATATGAGCGTATCCAGTGGTAACTGAACAGATGATGGCAATATTTTCACCTCAATCTCCTGTGAAGTATCCGCGTTACAATAAGGATGCGAAACGATTACACTATACCTTCCTCCGTCAGTAGTGCTATAGGTATTACTATTGCTTGCAGGTATAGTTGTGCCATTTTTCTGCCATGTATAAGTATATAAGGAACCTGTGGGGGTTTGTAATGTTATAACATCATTTTTGCACAAAACCGTATCAGTACCTGGTTGTAGGTTTGTGACCGGGGGATTATGTACAGTTAGTGCGGCTATAGGCGATACTGCTACACAGCCGCCATTAGATATGGTTACATTGTAACCCCCTGTTTGATGGGCAACCAGCGACACACCATTAGCACCGGGGATCGTACTGCCATTCATGCTCCAGGTATATTCATAATTAGTGCCGGTAGTTGTTTGCAATGTGGCTGTTTCGCCAAGGCATATATTATTGGCAGAAATAGAAATAGACGCTGTTGGTATAGGTACTATGGTCACTTCAACTTCGTCTGAAGTATCAACAGTACACACATCAGCCATTACACGCACTTTATATTTACCTGCCGTATGCACTATTAATATTTGTGAAGTATCTGCAGGCAGAAGTACGCCATCTTTAAACCATTGATAATCTAGTGGCAATATCCCCGAAGCCGGTGCTACTAGTATCGTTGTATCTCCGCTGCATATTTTCAGGTGCGGAGAGTAAATGGCGACATCTATCGGTTCATTGGGATCCGTGCTGAATTCCAAAGAATCGCTATAGGTATAACAACCGGTAGTAGTGTCTATAGCTACAGCCTTATAACTTCCGATACGGTCTACATATTTGCTATAGCCAAAATTAGATTGCCTGCGGATGGCATAATAATAGCCTAATGATATATTATATATACCCAGCTCCCATTCATATTTAAAAGGAGCAGACGGATTCGTAATCGTCATCGTAGCTGGCGAATCGCAAATAAGATCTACCAATGGTTTTGGCGGGTTGGGTGCCATTGCAATAGTAGTGCTGTCTCTCATGGTTTGTGAACAGTTAGGAATCGTTATGGCTACGCGGTACACCCCAACATTAGCTGCACTTACAGATGTTATCACAGGCTCTCGCAAGGTAGAAAAAAAACTATTGGGGCCTGTCCATGAATAGGTAGCGCCGGGAATAAACAAGGCGCTTAACTGTACAGTACTGGCACTACAGGCTACATAATTGCTTGCTGAGATAAGATGCGTAACTGCCAGATCTAGTATTTGTAGTCGCTGCACGGCAAATGCCCCGCAAGAGTCTTCCACTTTTACATCATATTCATCATTCGCATTCGCCCCAAAACCGAAAAAAGCACCACTACTATTACTTGCTATATACGGGCCGCTCGCGCCATTCCCTTTTGCAGCCAGGTAATAATTATATCGCAACCCACTACGCCGGTAAGGCATACCATCTTTACCTGTCACAAATATCTGCCCCAGCCCGCTGCTACCACCTGCACATATATAGCCTTGCGACTGATTGATATCTACCATTACAGGAGAAAGTGTATGCGTAAATGTATAAGATTGAGTGTATGCATTGGGATAGGGTGGCACATATACAGTATGTGGTGCTGTGCTGGCCGGCACAATAGTATAAGTACCCGGCCCCAATATTGTAAAAGGGGTACCTGCTGGATATTGCGGCCATGACCCCGTAAAATCGTACATAGGATACCCATCTTTTAATACCGAATATTTTATCGGCACGCTATTGCCATTGCTGGTAGCCGAGCCTGCAGGTAAAACAGACAAACCGCTACATGTTTGCGTAAGCGTAGGCGCCAACATGGTATATTGGTATAAATGTTGCGGCCCGACAGTTATAGGCAAATAATAAGTACCACACTGATCGGTTATCTTCCAAACATAGTTACCTGCGGGAAACTTCAATGTGTTAGGCAATACAGGCGTCTGGTTATTGGTAACCGGGTACCTGTTGCTACCACTCCATCCACCTAAGTAAGAATAGCCTGCAGGACCGTTGAACAGTTCTATCGTTCTGTAACTGGATGCAGCCGTTGTAGTGAACTCGAACCCTTCTATATAATTATGTAATCCTGACGCCCCAGTCATTATTGAAACCCTGTACGGCATTCCTGCAATAGGTGCGGTAGACATAATACCGCTGCCCGTATAACCATCACCTGTTGTAAAACTAATGGCATAATTACCTAAGGGCAACCTTACAGGTATAAGTCCAGATGGGTTTGAAGTGGAGTATGGTCCATAGCTAGTGCCAGTAGCTGTATTACGTACCGAATATGTGACGGGAAAACATAACAGCGAAGTAAACCCGAGCTCTGCTTCAAAGTCAATATTGCAATCCTGGTTAATAGATGCTACTACCTGTGGATACGAAATAACCTGGCTGGCAGTAAAGCTGGCACCACACGGTGGCGTTATCACATAATTTACATTTTGTCCGTAACAATCCTTTATCGTTTTACCGGAAGCCAGCGACATGCTAAAGGGTACATTATTCATGGGCTCCTGTGTGCTGATAGCAGTTACACCACCGCTTATCTGGGCAGTTGCTTTAAACAGTCCATCATTATAATATCCCATCCAGCCCCCAATATTTGTTTGTATAGATGGCTTGCCAATACTAACCGTACTACAAGAAATGGCGGTCGGCTCTGTGAGATATAATGATGGCGTGGCCAAGCCGTTGACTGTAGCTGATGCTGGTGGTGTACCATTGCCACATGCATCCACTGCTTGAAAAGTATAGGTACCGGGTGGTAGATTACCTACAGAATATGCAGAGGAACTTGTCGTAAACGTTTTAGGTCCTGAATAACTGGCGGGAGAGCTTGTCATATTAATAGTGAAAGGGGCTCTTCCACTAATAACGGAAACACCTATCACACCATAAGCACCACAACTCAATGAGTTCTTGTTGGTGTTCACAATTAAAGATGGAAAATCATAAGCCCCCGGCACATGGATAGTAGTATTTTTACCTACCAATGCACCACCACAGGTAGCTACCACAGCAACCTGGTAAATACCTGACGGGATATTATTAAACGTAGCTGAATTATTCAAAGGGACAGAAAAACCATCAGGGCCTAACGGGATGCCATACTGAATGTTAGACAGATTGTTTACATCAGGGCCGGTCAAAGTAACAGTAAAGCTGGCATTAGCTGCACAAGTAGAAGATGCTGTGACTGTTGCTTTTGCCGACCAGTTTGAACATTGGGCAAAGAGTACATTCCCGGCTAACAGCGAACATAGCAATAGGCCGATAAGAATCAGGGAGTGTTTATATAGTCTCATAGGCTGCCGGTTAGCTGAAAACAATCTGCGCTGCGGTGATCCAAACGCAGTATAAAGGTATTACCAACCTATCCAAATATCAATATAGACATTCAAGTTTTACGTTATGCTGACTAACCAGATACACCTAAGAAACAGCATTATGTTTAAGGCGAATTCACTTTTAGCCTGAAAGTTAAAATACCATGACAATAATTAACCTAAAACAAACTACACTACTATCCCTCGATAACTCTGCTCATTTCTTTTCTTATTTCTTCATTACATAAATTACCTATGCTGCCGGCATGTATATGATGCAGTTGTTTCCCATGATAAGAAAAGTTACCATTCTCCACTTCTATGCCTACCTGCTTGTAAGCATCCCGGAATGCGACGCCACTATTCACCATATCATTTAATTGCTCCACAGTAAATATGTACTTATATCGTTCATCTTCCAGTATATTATCGTGCACCACAACTTCATGCAGCATCATCTGCACAATAGACAAACATGACTTCAATGCCTCAATGCCGGGGAATAATATCTCTTTTGTAAGCTGCATTTCCCTATGATAACCAGATGGCAGGTTATTCATCAATAACGCCAATTCATTGGGTATTGATTGCAACCTATTGCACTTACCCCGCACCAATTCAAATACATCCGGGTTCTTTTTATGAGGCATAATACTACTGCCGGTTGTCATATGCGATGGAAAACTTACAAAACCAAAATTCTGACCGTTATACAAGCATACATCCATGCTGAAACGAGATAGTGTTGCAGCAATGCCGCTGATAGCATGTGCTACTATTTTTTCTGTTTTTCCCCTGCTCATTTGTGCATATATACTATTGTAGTGCATACTACTAAAGCCAAGCAAATCTGTTGTCAATTGCCTGTCTAAAGCAAAGGATGACCCATACCCTGCACCACTACCCAATGGATTTTTATCCACCATACGAGAAGCCGTCATCAGCATATCCATATCATCTACAAGGCTTTCTGCATAGGCTGCAAACCACAAGCCGAAGGACGAAGGCATCGCTACCTGCATATGGGTATAGCCGGGCATAAGCTTTCCTTTGTGTTGTTCACTTAAAGACAGCAGCTTATTAAATAATGATAAGGTAAGATCTTTCACTTCTTGCAGTTCTGCCTTTAGATACAATTTTATATCCACAGCCACCTGGTCGTTGCGGCTCCTGCCGCTATGTATCTTTTTACCTGCATCTCCTATACGTTGTATCAGCATCCATTCTATTTGCGAGTGAATATCTTCGCAGCTATTATCTATTGCAAAAGAGCCGGAAAGTATCTCGGCATGCAATTGTTCCAGGGCAGGCTTTATCTTGCTGTAATCTTCGTCATTTAACAACCCTACATGATGCAGCATTGTAACATGTGCTATTGACCCTTGCACATCATAAGGTGCCAATAGCATATCAAATTCTCTATCCCTGCCAACGGTGAATGCATCTATTTGCTGTGTTACTGTTGAATTTTCTTTTTGCCAGATTTTCATACAACTGATTTTAGAAGGTCTATATATAGTGCAATACCTTCCCTAATCTCTTGCAGATAGATATATTCATCTGCAGTATGACTACGGGCCGAATCACCTGGCCCCATCTTCACAGTAGGAAATTGCATAAACACTTTATCCGATAAGGTTGCAGAACCAAAACAATTCCTACCTAACGCTACACCTGCCTGCACTATCGGATGTGCTATATCGATAGACGTTGGTTTTAAACGCAAGCTCCGTGGCACAACTTCACATTGCACATGCTGCTGTACGATAGCTACTACCTCTTCGTTAGTATAGCGCTCGTTCACTCTAACATCTACTGTAAACTTGCAGGAAGCCGGCACTACATTATGCTGTGTACCCGCCTGTAGCACAGTCACCGACATTTTTACAGTTCCCAACATTTCCGATTCTCTTTCAAACCGGTAATCTCTAAACCATGCAATATCCTGCAATGCTCTGTAGATAGCATTATGCCCCTCATCTCTTGCTGCATGGCCGGAAACACCTTTTGCTTCACAATCCAAAACTACCAATCCCTTTTCTGCAATGGCCATATGCATTTCTGTAGGCTCACCCACTATGCCGAAAGCTATTTCACCCACTTGTGGCAACAAAGCAGCTATACCATTGGCGCCGGATATTTCTTCCTCGGCTGTTGCTGCTATTACAATATTATATTTCAGATTCGCTTGAGGATAAAAATGTAAAAACGTGACGATAAGCGACACCAGGCAACCACCTGCGTCATTACTACCTAAACCATATAACTTACCTTCTTTTTCAATCGGGCAGAATGGATCGATGGTGTATGCTGCATTGGGCTTTACAGTATCATGATGCGAATTAAGCAGGATTGTCGGCTTCTCTTTATCAAAGTGTAAATTCACTGCCCATACATTATTCATCAACCGGTGCGCAACAATACCTTTTGCCTGGAAGAACTTTTGCAACAGCATAGCTGTTCCCTGCTCTTCCTTACTATAGGATGGCGTAGCGATCAATTGCTTCAGCAACTGTAAGGCTTCGCTATATAACTCATCTGTCGTATGCATGTTCATATTATCTGTGTTCCCGCTGTTCCATTAATTAACTCAGGCAAATGCATTGCATTCCCTATAATCACTTTTGACACCCCATATTGAATGGCAGTACAAGCATTTTGTAGCTTAGGTAGCATGCCTCCGTTTATTATACCGTCATTTTTCAGCCGATCGAAATCAGCTATCATTATTTCACTAATAACACTATTGTTATCTGTTGCATCTTTCAATACACCATCCTTTTCAAAGCCATATACTAACTGCACAGCCATTACTTTACACATTGCCTTCGCCAATTCCTGTGCTATTGTATCTGCATTCGTATTCAGCATCGTCCCATTCCCATCGTGCGTTAACGGCGCCACAACGGGCACCAGCCCGGCATTAAGCAGCAGCGATACATTTGCCACGGCAATCCCCGATTCAGTTATATCACCTACATATCCATAATCCACATCTTTTACCAGGCGCTTTACTGCTTTTATAATATTGGCATCTGCGCCTGTAATGCCTATCGCATTACAACCTTTAGACTGCAGCGTAGCCACTATGTTTTTATTGATAAGACCGGCATAAACCATTGTAACCAGCTTCAAGGTCTCAGCATTAGTAATACGCCTGCCATCAACATAATTGGGCACTATGCCCAACCGCTCACCAATATTCGATGCGATCTTACCACCACCATGCACCAATATTTTATTACCACCTATAGATGCAAATATTTCCAGAAATGATGAAAACTTCTTTTCATCATCTATTATATTGCCCCCCACTTTTACAACCGTAAGCATATTCTAGTGCTGATAATTTAAAATTTGAGATAGCACTGCTTGCGCTGCCCATACCCGGTTAGCTGCTTGTTGTGTTACAATACTATTCGCTCCGTCCAGCACCTCTGCCGACAACTCAAGGTTTCGCCTGACGGGCAGGCAATGCATCACCTTCGCATTGTTCGTTACAGACAATCTGTTTTGTGTCAGCATCCATCCATCACCATCGTTTAATATTTTTCCATAGTTATGATAGCTACACCAGTTTTTCACATACACAAAATCAGCTTCCTGTAAGGCTGCCTCTTGGTCATAGATAATGGATGCACCATGCGTATATTTTTCTTCCAGCTCGTATCCTTTCGGGTGTGTTATCACAAAATCAGCACTACCCCATCCATTGATCCATTCCGCAAAGGAATTAGCTACACAATGTGGTAGTGGTTTCATATGCGGCGCCCAGGTCAGCACTACTTTAGGTTTCCGTTTTTCTTGCCAATGTTCGCTGATCGTTATAACATCTGCCAGGCTTTGCAACGGATGCAATGTGGCACTTTCAAGGCTTACTACAGGGATACCAGAATACGCTATTAATTTCGATAACAGTATTTCACTGCAATCAGCTTCCTTGTCCAACAACTGTGGAAATGTACGTACACATAATATATCGAAATAACTACCCA
>DASWWE010000101.1:0-4616 GCA_036406055.1 Flavipsychrobacter sp.
ATATGGCCGCCGGGGTTCACGCTCCGGCGGCATTGTGTTAGGAATGTTTCGGTTGTTACAAAGGCCGGTACTACCCTGCTTTTGAAGATATCGGCTATCACCAGGTCATACTTCATATCATTATGCGCCATATGGCTTTGCGCATCAGCACAAACGGGCCACACCCGCTTCACTTCATCGCCCGGCAGGTGCTCTATGCACCATTCCAGTATCAGGTCGTCGTGCTCTACTAATGTATACGAGGGATGATATCCTTTTGCCGCCAGTATATGCACCGCACTACCCAGGCCTGTACCCAGCACCAGCACATTTTTTACATCCTTCAGTTTTTGCTTCAGGGCTTCAAATGCTACCAGCATCGGCCGGTAACGGCGTCCATCAGAATACAGCGCATCCTGAGTGGCCAACTGGTATTGCCCGCGGTACAGGAATAGTTCTAGCAACGGGTTTTCAGTACTACTTGTACTTTCCAGCCTCAATGGATACAGGTAGCTCAGTAAACGTTTATAAAAGGGGATCTGTGGCAAGCTTATTTGGGTTTGTAATATTGCATAGCACGTGGCAACCAGCCTTTAATGTCTGATACCCGACGGCTATCTGCAGGGTGTGTGCTTAATAGTTCCATAGGTTTCTGTCCGCTTTGAGCAGCCATACGGCCCCAGAAGTTTACAGCTTCATTAGGGTCATACCCTGCAAGTGCCATAAAATAAAGACCCATTTCATCGGCCTCTGTTTCCTGCGAACGTGAATATGCCAGCAGGCCACCCTGTGCACCTATGCCATATATAGAGTTGAAAAGATTTTGTGTTTGTGCCGGCTTGCTGGATAATGCTGCAGATAATGCCTCACCGCCAAACTGTGCTACCAGCCCCTGGCTCATGCGTTCGTTGCCATGCCTTGCTATGGCATGTGCTATTTCGTGCCCCATTACCACTGCCAGGCCTGTTTCTGTTTGCGTTACAGGCAATATGCCCGTATACACCACCACTTTACCACCGGGCATACACCATGCATTCACCTGGTTGTTATTTACAAGGTTAAACTCCCATTGATAACCACTTACCAGGCTTTGCTGGCCTTTCATTTTCAGGTATTCGTTTACGGCAGCAGCCATACGGTTGCCTATACGTTTTACCATATCAGCGTTGGCATTCGTTCCGGTTACAGCAGGGTTACTTGCAAGGAAAGATGTATATTGAGTAGTGCCCAACTGCCTCATTTCACTCTCGTTTACAAGGTTCAGCGACTTTCGGCCGGTTACCGGGTTGGTGAAGCAGGCAGTAGTTAGTACAGATAATGATGCTGTGAATAATGCGATCGATACAAATCGTTTCATACCCCTAATGTTTTTTACAATGATAGGGACAAGTTTTGTACCATGAAAGGAATTGGATATTAATTAATCATCGCGGCGGCGAAAACGGCGCTTTCGGAAAAGCGGTACTTTACTTTCATTGCCCGTCAGCAGGCGGCTGATGTTCTTATAATGCGTTAGCACTACCAGGCAGGCAGTAGCTATGGCAAATATACGGTAGCTCAATTCCGGTTCCCTGAAAATAAATAGTATCAACAATGGAAAGGCTACGCTGGCACTGATAGAACTCAGCGATACATAACGTGTAAGGTATAGCATGCCTATAAATACCCCTACCAGGCTAACGGCAGCCAATGGCTGAATAGCCAGTATCATGCCGAACAGGGTGGCAATACCTTTACCACCTTTAAAATCAGCCCATATGGGGAATATATGTCCCAGCACAGCTGCCAGGCCCAGGAATACTTGCAGGTTTACGATGGCTTCGCTACTCCAGCTGAAAGCGGACAAAAGGGATAGTTTCACAGCAATAAAACCCTTCATCATATCCACAAACATCACTACAGAGCCTGCTTTTGAACCCAATATCCTAAAAGTATTAGTTGCACCTGCGTTACCACTACCATGTTCACGAATATCTATACCATATACTTTTTTACTTACCCATACCGCCGTTGGGATGGAACCGATGAGGTAAGCCAGTATTACCAGTATTGCTATGCCCATTCTTTTTATTTCCGGTTGAAGATGACAAATATATAGTTTAGTATCTGCAAATCCAATTAGTTAGAACTGTTGCTATGCATTAACCATTGATTATAAACAACAGCGTGCTTTTTTAAGATAACTATAACATTTTTATCTTTCCAACAGCAGCACAATCCAGTTATTCAATGTTTCAGTTTTTTTATAAACAAACCCTGCCACAGCCGCTGCATCTCTTATTATCGGCTCATCCTCCAGCAATAGTCCACTCATCAGTATCTTGCCGCCGGGTTTCAACAATTGGTGCATCTGCCCCATATATTCCAGCAATATATGGCGATTGATATTGGCCAGTATGATATCATAAGTTCCCTGCAGATGATCTATCGGCTCCAGAGATATAGATGTATGCTCCGTGTTATTTCGCTGCAGGTTTTCAATAGCATTATCGTAACACCATTGGTCGTTATCGATACCCAGCACTGCTGTGGCCCCTAATTTTTCGGCCAGTATGGCCAATATACCTGTACCGGTGCCAAAGTCAAATACTTTTTTCCCTTTAAAATCCAGCAGGCTCATTTCCTTCATCACCAGGCGGGTGGTGGCATGGTGCCCGGTGCCGAATGACATCTTGGGTGTAATGACGATTTCATACGGTGTATTTACAGGTATCTTATGAAAATCGGCCCTTATGGTGCAAAAACCTTCTACTATCACCGGTTGAAAATTGCGCTCCCACTCGGCATTCCAGTTTTGCTGCGCTATACTGCCCACATCGTATGAAACACCGTACTTATTGGCTATCTCTGCCACCATCTCTGTTTCATACCCACCTGTTGTCATATAGGCTTCCAGGCTGCTTTCTTTTTCTTCAAAACCATCAAAGCCTAATGCCGCCAGCTCGGCTATTAATATGTCTTTCACCTCGGCATTCTCGGTGTGAAACGTGATCTTATCGTATGTCATTGGCCTGCAAAAGTAGCTAACTTGGCTCAATAGTACCCCAAAACAAATATCCCCGCAATAGCGGGGATATTATTATAAATCTACTTGTTATGGTTCGGTAAGGATTATTTTACCCTGCTACCTGGTTTTCCAACTTCTGATTCAGGATCAGATTCGCCGTCTTCGTTCATATTCTCATCCTGCATCAGGTTTTTAGACTGTTCGTCCATATTACCCGGTTTAGCACTGTTGTACAGTATGCGGCGTGTAGGCACATCCGTTACGATACGGAATTCTGTACGGCGGTTCAGCTGGCGGCCTGTTGGGTTATCTTTGCCATTGTTAGCTGTGTTAGAAGCAGCCGGCATAGATTCACCAAAACCTTTAGCTATCATACGGCTTTGCTCGATGCCTGCACCTACCAGGTAATCAATTACCGCTTGTGCACGACGCTCAGAAAGTGCTTTGTTGTATGTATCTGTACCTTTTGAATCGGTGAAAGCATAAACCTCTACAGTGAATGATGGGTTATCTTTCAGGAAAGATGACAGAGAATCCAGAGAAGCTACAGACTCAGGACGCAGCGTTGCTTTGTCATAGTCATAATACACATTGCTTACTGCGAAGGTATATACCGGAGTAATTTCATCCATATATATTGTAACGCTTACCGTATCATCCGGATCGGTACGTTTTACATCCATTGTGTTTACAGAAGCACGTGTAGAAGCAAAACCTTGTTTATCGCCTGTGAAAACATAAGACTTACCACGGCCGATGTTGAAACCGAAATTACCGTCTGCAGAGTTGAATGTTTTCAGGTCGCCTGTCTGGTCTACCATTTTCACCACCACTTCAGTCATCGGCTGTTGTGATTTGCGGTCGATAACTTTACCCAGTACTACCAGTTTAGGCTCGTACTGTATACGCCAGATGTCATCGCAACAGGTAGGGTTTTTCAGTGCTATAGAACCTACACGGTTTGATACTACATAAGCATCCGGTTTACCAAGAGGGTCTTTTACAAAATACAGCTCATCTGCTGCAGAGTTTATGGGGTAACCCAGGTTCGTCAGGTTAGTATAACGAGAGGGACCGCCATCAGCTGAGTAGATATCGAAACCACCCATAGTAGCCCAACCGTTAGATGCGAAGTATAGTCTATTGATACGGCTATCGTAGTAAGGCGTTTGCTCATCTTTTTCCGTATTGATTTGCTTACCTGCGTTTTGCGGACGGCGGTAAGTATTGTTGCGGGGGTCGATAACTGAATACCAGATATCATAACCACCACGGCTTTGCAGCGAACGGTTTGAAGAGAAGAACAGGATTTCTTTTTTACCCACTTTAGCGCAATAAGGCTGCGTGTTAGAACCACCCTCGTTTATACCTTCGCCCAGCAGTTCAGGCTCACCCCATTTAGCTTTCTCAAATTTTGAAACGTATATTTTACAGATCACTTTCAGAGAATCTTCTTCAGCACATTTTGTGAAGTAGAACTTATCGCCACCCGGGCTGTAGCAACCGTTACCAACGTGTGCTTTATTGGTGTTAAAACCACCATCCCTGAATTCCAGCGGCCATTGGAAAGAGTCAACACGGTCTACATAAGCTTGCTTATGAGATACCATGAAGCGCGACATATATTCAT
>DASWWE010000102.1:0-55207 GCA_036406055.1 Flavipsychrobacter sp.
ATGGTACGGCTATGCAGTATAGCGAAGATGGTGTAAACTGGCAGCCTTTGGGTAAGGCCAAAGAGGGTAGCAATTGGTATAATGATACCTTGTATAATATATGGAGCAAGCAGGATGCTACTAACTGGCAGATGGCTGCTATACCACTGCCTAAAGGTATACCCACCATCCGGCTGCGTTATATATTCTCAAGTGATATAGGTAGCGAATTGGAAGGGCTGGCAATAGATGATGTGGAGATTGTAGATGACATACCTGTAGTGGTAGATGACAACCTGGTAAATGTAAGCCCGAACCCTACAAGGGATGGTAAAATAACAGTAGAGTGGACCACTAAGGGGGGTAGCGACCTGCAAATAGCCATATTCGATGCTATGGGCAAGCAAGTGTATCAGAGCAAAACAAAAGGTATGGCCGGCATAAACAATACCACCTTGCAAACACCACGTTTCTCCAGCGGTGTATATATAATGCGGGTCATAGTAGGGGATAAGAAATTTTCAAGAAAGATAGTGTACCTGTAGGGCACTATCGGTTGAAAAGTATTTTGGCATAGAACGACGGCTTGCGGAACAGGTCGCGCAGGTTAAGGTCAGTAAACATAAAGCTGATGGTCTTGCTGAGTTCAGGGCTTTTGTTCGCCTTGTTGGCTATCAGGTTGAAAAGCCATGGGAAGCGGCATAGCTTCTGCAGCGATGTGCTTATTTTCAGTTCATTACCCAGGCGTTTATACAATGGTCCATCATAAGCTTCTTTCAGGAAGGCGGCGCTGTAGTTCTTTTCCTGAATAGCTTTTTCTATCGCATAAGCAGCCAGCATGCCGCTGTACAGGGCGTTGCCAATACCCTCACCGCTAAAGGGGTCTATCAGGCTGGCTGCATCGCCTACCAGCAGGTAGTTGTCGCCAGAAACAGGTAGTTGTTCTACACCCATAGGCAGGCCCCAGCCTTGTATCTTATCTATCAGCTTTGCATTTTTAAAGCGGTGGCTGATGTTGGGGTTGTTCTCAATGGCTTTCAGCATCTGCTCGCGCAGGTTTATCTTTTTAGCACGGATGCGTGATGAAAGAATACCTACGCCTACATTAGCCCTGCCATTTGGCATGGGGAATATCCAGAAATAACCCGGCAATAATTCAGGCAGGAAGTGCAGTTCTATAAAGTTTTCTTTGTGCAATCCTTCCACACCTTCATAATAAGCTCGCAGGCCCACGGTATATGCCTTGTGCGAAAAGTGCTCGCCCATCATGGTTTTGCGGGTAATGCCCTTATCGCCATCGGCACCTACTATCAGTGGAGCAGTTACTTCAATCGTGTCTTCGCCCTGCGAAAAGCTTACGGTTACGGTATTATCGCTATTGCGGGTGATGCTTTTCACGTTTGCATTCTGGTAAATGGTGGTGTATGGCGATGGCAGTTTCTCAAACAGGAAGTTATCGAACACCATGCGCGGAGTAGTGAAGCCGGGAGCTGGTTCATCAGGCTGACGGCTGGGGTTGTAGGGTATGTTAATAGCCCTGCCATTTGGCGCTACCATAATGATGCCATGGCTGGGCATAAAGCTTTGCGGCATGCTGAATATTTCTTTAAGCCAATCGGGGTTGGCTTTGCGCAGTACAAAGGCCGTTTTGCCGCTGCAGCCATCTCCGCATACTTTATCGCGCGGAAAGGTGGCCTTGTCTATAATAACATGGCGGATGCCTGCCTTAGTAAGGTATATAGATGTACCTGCACCAGCAGGGCCTGCCCCAACGATGATAGCCTCTGTACTAACTTTCTTTATCATGGAGCGCCAAATATAAAGGGGGAATTTTAATCTGCCTCTTGTTATTTTTATCAGGCATACCTAATTTTGTTAGGTACATGCATAATTTCATTAGGTATTAATTTTTTTTCAGCGTGGAACAAAACCAGGTAGTAAAAGGCAGCCTCACCACCATCATCATGAAGCTATTGGAAGACAATGGCCGTATGTATGGATACGAAATAACCAAGGCGGTAAAAGAGGCAACCGGCAACCGGATGAATATAACAGAGGCAGCGCTGTACCCCGCACTGCACAAACTGGTGGCCGATGGTATGCTGGTAACGACTACTGAAACGGTAGATGGCCGCATGCGCAAGTATTATATGCTAACGAAAAAGGGAAAGAAAGAAACCGTATCGAAAATACAGGCGCTGAAAGAGGCAATGGAATCCATACACATGATACTAAACCCAAAACTGAGCAATGGATAAGATAACGCTTACACCGGAACAACTAAAAGAACTAAAATTCTTTATTTATGCCCGTGGCTTCCGTGAGCCGGAGGTGCAGGCCGAGATACTGGATCACTTTGCCTGCAAGGTAGAAGAGAAACTGGCCAAAGAACCCAAGCTGGACCTCAATACCGCTATGCGCGAAGCGCATGCAGAGTTTGGGTACAGTGGGTTCCTAAGTATCAAAGCATCGCTCGACCTATCTACCCGCCGTAAGTATAAGCATATATACTGGCAGGAAGTAAAAAGAATATTGCTTTCCCCGTTATTCCTAATATTGATACTGGTGCTGGGCTACGGTGTATACGAAGGCAGTATATGGGCTGATGTGCATAAGGTATATGACCTTTTAGGTGGCAACTTCGTGCGCTCATCTATATGGCTGCTGATGCTGCTGGCATTGATTGGCAAGTTCATTACATTGAAACCTTCGAAGAAAAGCAACAGCTACTACATGAAGATGGCGAATAGTATCAACACTATGCCTTTCATAATTTTATGGATCGTCTTTCCTCCAACGAATCCATCAAAGCCAGAAAGGGAAATGATTCTAAGAGCAGTCTTCTTTGCTTTTTTCGTGATATGTTTTACCATCGACTATATAGCCAGCTATAAGATGCTCCGCATGGCCGAACAGGATTATAAAGAATTTGAAGAACAGCAACAACAAAGCCTCCTGTAAGGGAGGCTTTTGCTTTTATAGAGATGTTTGACTAAGTCTTATTTCTTCATATACATCACTTCTTTTACCAGCTTCACGGTGCGTGGCACATCTGGCAGGTAAGCAGCCACCAGGTTTGGTGCGTAGTGCATATTTGCATCGGCCGATGTGATGCGGCGGATAGGTGCATCCAGGTAATCAAATGCTTCCTTCTGTACGCGGTAGCTAATTTCAGAAGAGATAGAAGCAAATGGCCATTGCTCTTCTACTATTACCAGGCGGTTTGTTTTCTTTACAGATTCTACTATGGTGAACCAGTCCAGCGGGCGGATGGTGCGCAGATCTATCACCTCAGCTTCTATACCTTCTTTTGCCAGCTCTTCAGCAGCAGCAAGCGCTACTTTCATCATCTTGTTGTAAGACACGATGGTAACATCTTTACCCGCACGCTTAATATCAGCCTTGCCAATAGGTATCAGGTATTCTTCTTCCGGCACTTCGCCCATATCACCATACATCACCTCGCTTTCCATGAAAACGGTAGGATCTTCATCGCGGATGGCAGATTTCAGCAAACCTTTCGCATCGTATGGATTGGAAACAGAAATTACTTTCAGGCCGGGTATATTAGCATACCAGTTTTCGAAAGCCTGTGAGTGCTGTGCACCCAGCTGGCCGGCAGAACCGTTTGGCCCGCGGAAAACGATAGGGCAGCTAAACTGTCCGCCGCTCATAGATACCATCTTAGCGGCGTGGTTCAGTATCTGGTCCAGCGCCAGCACGGCAAAGTTCCATGTCATGAACTCAACCACAGGGCGCGTACCATTGGTAGCAGCACCTACGCCTATAGCGGCAAAGCCCAGCTCGGCAATCGGTGTATCTATTACACGCCTTGGGCCAAATTCATCCAGCATGCCCTGGCTTACTTTGTAGGCACCGTTGTACTGGGCTACTTCTTCACCCATCAGGAATACCTTGTCATCGCGGCGCATTTCTTCTTCTAAAGCTTCTCTAAGTGCCTGGCGGAATGGTATAGAACGCATATCTTGATTTAGTATTTATGTAAGTGCCCCAACGGGCGCGTAAAGATAATAATTAACAGGTTATTTCTTATCAGGATGGAACAGTACGGTACTGTTCATGCCATTTTCGTTGAATTTAAGTTTCAGCGATGTATCTGTTAGCTGTATCACATCCATTTTCAGGATGGTTCCGGCACCTTTCAGTTTTTGTTCGTCCAGTACCAGCAAGCTGTCTTCTTCAAAATACCATTTGGTAGAATCTATCTGCCCGCTGAAGTTCATTTGCACAATGCCATCTTTCCTGAAGTGAAACCAGGTGTTTTCAACCGCATGCTGCTGCATAGCTTTATAGTCATTCAGCTGGGCACGCAGCGATTCGCGGGCACTATCTATATTGGTAATGCCATATATCGCAAGGTTGGTAGCCGCATCGCTGTTTTTTCCAAAAGTATCAAGGAATACCTGTTGCTCATTTATCTGTGCATCCAGTTGCGGGTTTTCTACCGAAACGGCTACCCAGCGCTTGGCCAGCATATCTTCTTTTTTAGCCTTGCAGGAAAACAACACCAGGGGTAGTGCCAGTAACCAGAGCGATTTGTTTGTATGTGCTGTCATATGTAGTTATGGTATGATAAGCCTGAAATAATTTTTCCATTCTTCTGATGAAAGCAAACGCTCTAACGACGGAAACTTCGACTGGTCTGTTATCCGTGAGTAGATAGCTTTCAGGAAGGTATATTTTTCAGGGTCGTTGGTAAGTGTAATGGTAAGGATGCGTACCTGGTTGGTGGTATAGCAATTTCCATCCACTTTGCTCAGCAGGTATTTCAGCCTTGTTTTTTCTGTTTTATCGTTCGCCTTTTTCAGTATAGCTTCAAACAGGTCGTTATCTACGGCTTTAGGGCAGTCACTGTTTACGATGGCAACCCTTGGGCGATGATAGGTAGTGTTTTCTACTGCTATGGTATTATTATCCTGCCTATTTTTTTCATTGCCCAGTTCTATGTCGTTCATAAACTGCGGGCTGTTAGATGCCACAGGTGGCGTAGCAACAGGAGCGGATGTGGTTGCTGCTGCCGGTGGGGGAGCTGCTTCTGTTTCTACAGCTTCCAGTGCTGCTATATTTGTCACCTCTTCCGTATTTACAGGCGCTTCCTCAACTACTTCGAGTGTATTGCCGGCTGGCGTTTCAACAGGTGTATTTACAACGGCTGCAGGTGCTTCCTGTATATTAGCGGGCACATGGTCGTCTTCTATCTTATTACCTGCCTGCAAGTAAAACTGCTGGTTGATATCAAAAAGGGCAAAGCCTGTTTCTGTGCGGGTCAGTAAAAATCCGCGGAAACCATTTTCAGGTACCTGTATGGTAAAGCTCTGTGCCGGGTAGGCATTTTGCTGAAACAATACCTGTATATGGATAGGGCCGGGTGCCAGTTGCGATATGATACTGTAGTTTTTGCCATAGCGCGGCAGCATCTCGTCTTCAAACTTTACATAAAAAGGCGTTTGCTTATCGCCCTGTATATATACATAAGAAAAGCGGCTGGCATACGATTGCCATCCTGCCAGCAGGAACAGTATAATGAAGAAAAACTTTTGCAAAGAGGTACGGGTGTGCATCATTATTCCATTTCTATCAATACAGTACCTTTTTCTACCGCGGTGCGTTCTGCTATCTTGATAGCCTTTACCGTAGCAGGGCCGCTGGCCTTCAGTACATTTTCCATCTTCATGGCTTCCAGTATCAGCAGGCCGTCGCCTTTGTTTATCTGCTGGCCCGGCTCTACCAGTACTTTCAGCACCATGCCCGGCATCGGTGCTTTTACGGGTTCCACTTTTTGCAGCGATTTCAGGTCCATGCCCATGCTGCTCAGCAGTTGGTCTATCGGTTCTTTGATGGCTACTTTATATACCTGGCCATTTACCTTCAGCGATACTTCTTTGTTTTTGGTATCTATATTTTCTACAGTAGCTGTATAGCTTTTGTTATTAAGGATAACGCTTATTAAACCGTTTGGCTGCATCTGGATATCCAAATCGGCAGGGGTTTCATCTATATACCATTGTCCGTCCTGGTTGTTGACAGCGTAGGTATTGCGTTCGTTAATTGTGGTTTGCAGCATGAAGGCCGGGAAATTTTAGCGCAAAAATAGTCATTTCGCGCCCTTATGCAGCATTTTTCGCTATATAATGCGTTAAAACCTGCAATTGCCATCTTTAACCCCATGACGGGTTATGAGAATGGACAGCATATGCTGTACTTTAGCAGCTTACAAACAGGGAATAATGAGTTTCAACCGGCAGTCAGCACAGGTTATATTAGCGGGGTTTATATGCATAGCGGCATCGTGCAGCAGTAAAAAAGCGGCGCGCAATAATGTGACATTGGAAACAATAGCAGTAAGTGCCAAAAACAACGCAGCCACCTATAGGGCTACCAGCACTAAAGTCTGGGAGATCGTACATACAAAAGCAGCCCTTTCTTTCGACCTGAAAGGGAAAACGGCAGAAGGACAGGAGTGGGTTTCGTTCCATCCGTATTTCTACAGTGCCGATACGCTGGTGCTGGATGCGAAGGGTATGAAGATAGATACCGTCATGGTGGCAAATACGGGGAAACTGCTTAGCTATAATTACCAAAATGATGTACTGGCCATATCGCTGGATAAAACCTATAGCAAAGAAGATACCCTGCAATTGTATATCAGCTATAAGGCTATGCCATATGCAGAAACAACCAGTGGTAGTGCAGCCATCAGCGATGATAAAGGTTTATATTTTATAAATACAGATAATGCTATCCCCCGCAAGCCATCGCAGATATGGACGCAGGGCGAAACGGAAGCCAACAGCCGCTGGCTACCTACTATAGATAAACCTAACCAACGCACTACGGTAGAGCTTTCGCTTACCGTACCCGATAGTTTTACAACGCTGAGCAATGGCGCCATGACCGGCCAGTATAAGGCAGGCACAGGCCTCCGCACCGATATATGGAAGATGGATAAACCCATACAGGTATATGCCATTATGTTTGCCATAGGCCGGTTTGATGTTGTAAAGGATAGCTGGAAGGGCAAGGAGGTAAGCTATTATGTAGAGCCTGCGTATGCACCCTATGCCAAATATATGTTCAATTATACGCCTGAAATGATAGACTTTTTCTCTACGGTTACAGGTGTGTCATACCCATGGAATAAGTATAGCCAGGTAGTAGTGCGCGATTATGTGTCCGGGGCTATGGAAAACACATCGGCCAGCTTGTTTGGTTCTTTCATGAATCAAAACAAACGGGAATATGATGACGACAATCACGAAGATGTGGTCTCGCACGAACTATTTCACCAATGGTTTGGCGATTATGTAACGGCGGAATCGTGGTCGAACCTGACGGTGAACGAATCTTTTGCTACGTATGGCGAACAGCTGTGGCGTCATTATAAATATGGAAAAGCAAGTGCTGATGAACTCTTATATAAAGAGTTGAACAGCTATTTAGGCATCAGCGATCATTCGCCATCGCTGGTGCGTTTTCACTACAGGGACAAGGAAGATATGTTCGACCGTATATCTTACCAGAAGGGTAGCGTAATACTGCATTACCTGCATGGGCTGATGGGGGATGATGCATTCTACCAGTCGATGAAAAAATACCTGACGGATAATGCCCTGCATAGTGCCGAAGCTACGAATTGGCGCCTGGCTGTTGAGGCTGTAACGGGGCAGGACTGGAATTGGTTTTTCGACCAGTGGTATTATCGTGGCGGGCACCCGAAGCTGGATATACAATATACTTATGATGATGCCGCACAAAAGCTTACTGTAGGTATTTCACAAATGCAATCCGGTGCAGCATACAAGCTGCCATTGAAATCGGCTATAGTGTGCGGTAATGAAAAGCAGGTAGTAGACTGGGCAATAGCAGGAAAGAATACCAGCTATACATATCCATATAAAAATGGGGTAAAACCACTGGTAATACCAGATATCGAACATTGGCTGCCGGGTGAGATAACAGAGAATAAAACACCGGCAGACTGGTTACTGGCTTATAAGAACAGCAGTGATGATGTGATTACAAAATTCAGGACGTTGATTGCTGCGGCAAATAACCTCGATGATGCAAACAATCAAACGATTATTGACCTGGCGTTGCAGGATAAGGTTGAAGCAATAAGGCTGAATGCATTACAGTTGCTACAAAAGCAGAGCGTACGCAAACGGCAGGACAAATGGCAGCGTGGTGTTGTCTATTTATCAACCAATGGAAGCCGTAAGGTAAGGGCTGCCGCTATAAATGTATTGGTAGCATGGAAGACCGCCACTAAGCCTACGCCTGAAATAGAATTGTATAAATGGGTGAACGATAGCTCTTATATGGTAGCAGGCGCAGCACTGAGGCTCACCAATAATATTAATAAGGACACAGCCTATGCTTATGCCAAACAGCTATTGTCCACACATCCACGTGGCGACCTGATGGATGCCGTGATGCTGGTAATAGCACAGAAAGGGCAGGAGGGTGATATAGCACTTTTTGAAGCTACGCTGCCGGAATATGATGATAAGATAAACATGGTGGCAGCGCTGTCTGAATATATGCAGGCAGTGCGCTCTGAGGCTGCTTTTGATAAGGCGCTGGCCCTAAGCCTGAAGCTGGTGAAACAGGAAAGCATACAGAAATACAGGCGAACTGCAGGCAGCTATGTGATAGGTGCAGCAGATTATTACAAAGACAGGCGGAATAATGTAAATACAAATAGCGAACGCGATGAAGCGGTGCAAAGACTGGAAAAGCTGAAAGCCGCTATAGAAACAATGATAAACGAGGACCCTAGCGAAGAGAATAAAACTACGTACCGCAACTATATGAAGACCATATTTCGTTAGTGTTCCCTGGCTTTTTCAAGCAGGGTTTTATGGAGGGATAGCACTTGGGGCAGCACAGCGGTATTGCCATCGTTAGTGATGACGTAATCGCAGCGGCGCACCTTTTCTTCTTCATCCATTTGGTTGGCCATGCGCTGCAGTATTTTTTCTTCTGTAGCGCCGTCTCGCAGCATGGCGCGTTGCAGGCGCACTTCTTTAGGAGCGTACACACCCACCATCACATCCATATCCTTATAGCTGCCGCTTTCAAAAAAAATGGCTGCTTCTTTTATAACGTATGGCGTGGTTTGCGCTTCCATCCATTGCTTGCCATAAGCTATAGTAGCAGGATGCACCAGGCTATTGAGTTGTTGTAATAACTCGGGCTGCTTAAAAACGAGGGTTGCTATATGCGGACGATGGGGTTTGCCATCTTTATAGCTTTCTTCACCTAACAACTTTTTAATGGATTGGGCTAAACCTGCATCATGGGTCATCACATACTGGGCGGCATCATCAGCACTAAATACAGGTATGCCAAGTGTTTTGAACACCTGGCATACAACTGATTTTCCGGAGCCAATGCCCCCTGTGATACCTACTTTCAGCATCAGGCTGTAATATTATTTTGCAGCTATTGCAGCAGTGCCTTCTGTTTTCTTACGGAAAGCATTTGTCATTTCCATAGAAACAGCAGAACGCTCAACTGTGATAAATGTACCACGGCTGATTTCTACCTGTATAGTGCCATCGTCATTTATCTTGTTGATAGTACCGTGTATGCCTGAGGAAGTGATGATGCGCTCACCTGTATTGATCGATTCTGCAAATTTCTTTTGTTCTTTGGCACGTTTTGCTTGCGGGCGTATCATAAAGAAATACATCACAACTACCATACCTACCATGAATATCAGTGAAAAGTACGGGCTTTGTTGTTGTGCCTGCAACATGATTGTCTGAAACATTTGATTTTATTTTATTGATTGAATAATAAACTGGTTTATTGGCGTGGTGTTACATCGGCCTTGATGTGCAATTCATACATACCACGCTTCGAATTGCTGTAGATGATAACTGTTTTATCCTGGTGGTTCGGTTTGCCATCGCTGTTGAATTTCACTTTGATAACACCTTCCTTGCCGGGTTGAATAGGGTCCCTCGGATAATCGGGCACCGTGCAGCCGCAAGAGCCGGTAGCGCTGCTTATCAGCAGGGGCGATTTACCGTTGTTTTTAAAGATGAAGTCGTGGGTAACTACTTCACCTTCCTGTATGGTGCCGAAGTTGTGAACAGAATCTGCAAAATCCATAGTAGGCATTTTGTTGATGTCTGTTTCGCTGGTACCTTCTGCAGATACAGGGTTGCTTACCAGGTCGGTAGATAGTAAACCCTTATCCTGCTGTGGCTTCTTGTCTTCACCGCAGGCTGCCAATGTGCATACTGCTGCAATTAATAATATCTTTTTCATACTATCGGGAAGCTGCAAAGTTAAGACTTACTTACGTACGCGGTCTTGCTTGCGTATCTTATTTTCTTTTTCCAGGTCTTTCAATATGTTATCTAACACACCATTAACGAATTGGCCGCTTTGCGGTGTGCTGTACATTTTAGCTATTTCTATATACTCGTTAATGGTTACTTTGGTGGGTATGGTAGGAAAGAACAGCATTTCGCATACACCCATACGCAGCAGTATCAGATCTATCAATGCTACGCGGTCGGCATCCCAGTTTATCAGTTTGGGTTGCACCAGTTCCATACAGTAGGCTTCTTTTTCCATCACCGTATGCAGCAGTTCATGCGCATATTCTTTCTTTTCGCCCGATACCAGGTTCAGGAAGTTTATTTTCTGGCTGCTTTTGAAGAAATTATCCATCAGCATTTTAGCCATCTCTTTATCATCTTCCCAGCCGGGCAGCTCGTCTGAAAAATGTTCCTGCAAGGCGTCGTTATCCCATATCAGCTTCTCCCAGATGTATTGAATGATAAATTTTTCTTTGGCAGGTGTTCTTTCCTGCAGGGCAATATAATTCTGATACGGTTCTGTCTTCACCAATTGCTGGTACAACTTTTTCACCCATTCTTCGTCTATCCAGTGGTCCAGTTTGGCTTCCTTCACGCGTTCAGGAAATGTGCCGTTCGAAAGTACCTGCCACATAAATTCATTACCGGCTATCTTGGTACTTACATTCAAATCGGCCTCTGTAGGCAAATATTTTGACGAGCGCTGTATGGAGTCGGTTTCTGCATATTGCGCGGTACGGAAAGTATAAAGTATGGAAACGATAAATAGGTCCAGTGAGCGGTTTAGCTTGTCGTTCAGGATGTTGGAGCCGATCTTTTTGTCCAATTCCTGTTCTCCGGGCTCCATAGCCGCCAGTGTATATAGCGTTTGCATCACCTTCACCCGGATATTTCTTCTGCTGATCATAATAAATTAAAGAACCTGTTTAGCCGCGCAAAGGTAAGAAATTGTTTGTTATATACGCGGATGGGGATAAGAAAAGCGGCGCTGCAATTGCAGCGCCGCCCGTACCTAATGCATTGCTTCTGAGATGTCTACTTTATTCTTCTTATTGCCTTTTACCATCAATACAAAAGGTATACAGATGAGGAACAGTACCCCCAGCCAGAGGAATATGTCCATATAAGAAAGTACGGATGCCTGTTTGGTTACGCTGAGGTCCAGCATTTTATAGCCTGCACTCAGTGCATTTTCAGGTGACATGCCTTTGGCTATAAAGCTTTGCTGCAAGCCCTGGATACGTTGCTGCACTGCCGGGTCAGTAGGGTCAAGGTTAGCCATCAGGTCGTTACGGTGCAGTACTGTGCGGCGCGACATCAATGTGGTGATAAGCGCTATACCAAAAGAGCCACCCAGTTGCCGCATCATACCTGTAAAGGCAGCGCCCTGGCCTATCTGCTGTCCTTTAAGGGTAGATAAAGAAAGGGTAGTGATGGGGATGAACAACATACCCATACCTATACCACGCATTATCAGCATCCAGAAAAACGCATCTTTATCCGTATCGGGTGTTAATACTCTATAACCCCAGAAACTGAATATAAAGAACAAAAACATACCGCCTGCCACCAAGTATTGCTGAGGTACTCCTTTCTGCAATAGCCGCCCTATGATGGGCATCATTACTGCCGTAGTGAGTGCCGCCGGTATCATCAGCATACCCGATTGTTGTGCTGTCCAGCCCAGAGAAGACTGGGTGTAGAGCGGTATGATGAATGTAGAACCATACAAGCCAAAACCCAGTATAAAGGATAGAATAGTACCTACCCGCAGGTTGCCATTCTTTAATACCCGCAGCTCTACTATCGGGTTCTTGTAGGTCAGTTCCCTCCATATAAAGAAGTAAAAACCTAATATCGCTGTAATGGTAAGCACTACGATAGCGCCGCTGGCAAACCAGTCGTCTTCTTGTCCGCGTTCCAGCACATATTGCAGGGAGCCCACTGCCATGGCCAGGAATACAATGCCCCACCAGTCTATTTCCTTGCTCGATTTCTTTTCGCCATACTTAGGACTGCGCACATACTGCAGCGTAAGCAGGGTAGCGATAACACCTATCGGTATGTTGATGTAAAAGATATACGGCCATGAAAAATGGTCAACGATATACCCACCCAATGGAGGCCCCAGTGTAGGGCCTATGATAACACCCAGGCCGTAAATGGCCTGTGCCATACCACGCTTTTCAGGCGGGTAGCTTTCGGTAATGATGGTTTGAGATGTAACCAACAATGCACCACCACCCAGGCCCTGCATAAAGCGGAAGAATACCAGCTCCCATATGTTGGTAGCATTACCACACAGGAAAGAGAAGACGGTAAAAATGATGACAGACGCCGCAAAATAGTTGCGCCTGCCAAATTGCTGCGATAGCCAACTGGTCATCGGTACGATGATAACATTGGCAATGGCATATGCCGTGATAACCCAACCTACCTCGTTCAACGTAGCGCCGAGGTTACCCCTCATTTCATTCAGCGCCACGTTTACGATGGTGGTATCCACTATCTCCAGCAATGCACAGAATATAGCGGTGATGGTGATGATCACCCTCCGCGCACCATATTCTACAAGTGAATTCTGATCTGTCATAAATTAAAGGTTGCGTACCTTATTATCTGTCAATTAGTTGATGTGTACATCCACGAGCACGTTCATGCCGGGGCGCAGGCGTTTTACCAGTTCGTCATTCTTATTGATAAACTCCATTTTCACGGGCAGGCGTTGCACTACTTTTACAAAGTTGCCTGAAGCGTTATCGGCTGGCAGCAGGGCAAACTTGGCACCTGTAGCCGGTGCAAAGGATGTCAGCTTTGCTTCAAATTCATGATCAGGATAGGCATCTACTTTCACAGTCACTTTCTGGCCTTCTTTCATTTTCTCCAGTTGGGTTTCCTTGAAGTTGGCGGTTACCCATATTTCATTTCTTACAATGCTAAACAGCGACTGGCCTGCATTTACAAACTGGCCGGGTTGGATATTAATTTTAGATACCATCCCATCTTCCGGAGCAGTGATAACGGCATAAGAAAGGTTCAGCTTCGCTGTTTCCACTTCCGCTTCGCGCTGCCTGATGTTGGCATTGGCCACGCCTTCCTGCTTTGCGGTTGCCTGGCTTTGAGATGCTGCTGCTGTGGTTTGCCTCATGGCGGCATTCTTCTGTTCTATCAGCACCTGTAGCTGACGTTCGGCAGTTTGCTTCTGTGCTTCTGCCTGCTCGTATTGCTGTTGTGTTATAGAGTGGTCTTTTATCAGGTTAGCATACCTGTTAAAATCTTGCGTAGCACGCCATACATTCACCTTGGCCGTTTCTATCTGTGCATTGATGGCCGATACATTGGCTTGCGATGTAGATACATTGGCCTGCGATGCCGTAGTGGTTGCTTCGGCCATACCAAAACTGCTTTGTGCTGCAGCTAGTGCGGCTTCTGCCTGCGCCAGTTTTATCTTCAGGTCGCGCTCGTCCAGTATCAATAGTGTATCACCTTTCTTTACTACCTGGTTATCTTTCACACGTATCGATTCTACATAGCCTGCCACGCGGGGTATTACGGGGCTTACATAGCCATCTATTTGTGCATCATCTGTTTCTTCGTGGCTCAGTGAGTGTACATATTTGGTGATGCCGAAAACACTGCCCGCCAATACCAGCGCGCCAAATACAATGGCAAAGCGGTTATTCTTTTTCTTGGGTTGTTCTGCAGTATTGGAATGTGTATTGCTCATAAAATATTGTTATTGGGTGGGATCGTTTATTATTATTTGTTGTTGTTGGTATTATCAGTTAATGTGCCGGCAGCAGCCTGCAGGCGTTTATAGGCTACTACAGCATCGGCCTTGGCAAAGGCATAGTTCAGCTGCGCCTGTAGCTGTGCCACATCTGCATCCAGCAGTTCGGTAGTAGTGGTCAGGCTGTTGTCATATTTATTCTTTACAATGCGGTAATTTTCATTTGCCTGCTCTACGGCTTTATTATATACATCTATCTTTTTGGTAGCCGACAGGTAGGTTTGATATGCCTGCGCTATTTGCAGCCTGATGCCATCATTCAGCATTTCGCGGCTTATTTCCGCCTGTTGCAGTTGTGCTTTCGATTGTGCTACTTTAGACCCAGTTTTCCAAAGGCTGGATGGGCTGTAGCGTACACCCACGCCGCCATTCACTACATTGGTAAGTGTCAGTAAGCCGGGTATGTCGGCCGCTACATAAGCACCTGTCAGTGCGATAGAAGGGTAGTATTCACCTTTAGCCGCCTTTACACCCGAACTTGCGGCTTTCACGCGGTAGTTCATGGCTTCCATATCCTTGCGGTTTTGCAGTGCCTGCGCTTCCCATGCTTCAAAGTTGCGGGTATCGGTAGTTATCGTAAATGCATTGGCATCGGGTACCAGTTCCGTTTCTTCCGGCAGGCCCAGCATCAGGTTCATGTTAATGTACGTGAGCTTCAAGTTGTTCTCTGCATCTACCAGCGCCAGTTCTATGTTCGATTGTTGCAGTTCTGCTTTCAGCAGGTCGTTGCGTGCCAGCAGGCCATTCTTCTCCAGGTTGCTAAGGTCGGCTACGCGGTGCTGCGACTGGTTGAGGTTTTCTTTTACAATGTCTAATGCCGCTTTGGCTTTATACAGGTTGCTGTAGGCAGCTATGGTATTAGCTATCACTTCATCCCTGTCTTTTTCAGCATCCAGTGTGGCTGCTTTTTGCAGGTATTTAGCAGCATCTATGCCATGCTGTATCCTGAAACCCGAAAATACGGGTATCGACAAGCTGGCCATCCCATAGGTTACGGAATTGACCTGCAATGTTTGTGATGAGGAACCGCTACCGCCTTCCGCACTACCGCCCGACTGGCTACCCAGCTTTACTTTCATGTCCACATTGGGCTGGTTCAGGCGCAGGTAAGAGCCGCTAGCTGTCAGGTCGGGCAGCCTTCTTTCGCGTGCTTCGCGCAGCGCACCATTGGCCTCTGCTACTTTGGCTGCATTCAGTTTTATTTCTTTACTGTTTTGCAGGCTCAGCGTAATGGCTTCGTCCAGCGACAGGTTTCTTTTTTCCTGGGCATGTACAGCCATACCGGCCAGCAGCGTAAAAACAAGTGCTACGGGTTTTATATTAATTCTCATATGTTAATATTGCTTTGAAGATGCTTTTTAGATGTATGCTTAATTTCTTTTTCAGATGTTTCAGTAGGTCCAAATCGGGTATATCCTGCAGGTTGTTGATGTCTTTATAAAAGTGACGGGTAGTTACCAGTTGGTTCGTAGTGCCCACCATAGTTGCCATCATAAGTGGTATATCTATACTGCGCTTGAAAACACCTTGTTTCTGTCCATCGGCTATTATCTTTTTAACCAGTTCCTGGTTCTTCTTTTTCATTTCATGCAGCTGATGTGCCAGGGCGGTATTCTTCTGCATCATTTGCTCGCGGGCTACTATTTTATGAAAATCCTGCTGGATAAAATACTTATCGAGATAGGCATCTATCAGGCATTCTATTTTTGCCAAAGGCCCCATTTCTGTATTTAGCAGCAAATTTTCCAGCCGTGTGCGTATTTCCGATGAATGTCTTTCCACTATGGCTTCCAGCAATTTCTCCTTCGACCCGAAGTAGTAGGATATCATGGCCACATTCACATCTGCCTCTTTTGCTATATCCCTTACAGATGTGCCCTCGAAGCCCCCTTCGGCAAAGAGCCTTTGGGCGGCATCTATGATCTGTAATTGTTTTTCCGAATATTCCATATTGGTAATTTGCGGGTCCAAAATTAAACGGTCGTTTGATTTTAAACAAACGTTTAATTAAAATAAAATGTTAATGGTGGATAGAAATAATCTATAAATACCGTCTATGAAGGTGTTAGCTAATTTTTGCCCAGTGATTTTGGGCAGCTTCCGCCATGAGGATGTTGCGAATGCCCTGATGTTGAGGGTGGCTGAGGGCAGGGTCTTCCTGCACTATTTGCTGGGCAGCAAGGCGGGTTTGTTCTAATATGCCGGCATCTTCTACTATGTCGGCCAGTTTAAATTTCAGGATACCGCTCTGGCGGGTGCCCGAAAGGTCGCCCGGGCCACGCATGGCCAGGTCTTTTTCGGCTATGATGAAGCCATTGGCGGTCTCCACCATTATCTGCATACGCTCGCTGCTTTCTTTCGATATTTTATTGCCTGTTAGCAATATGCAGTAAGACTGCTCGGCACCACGCCCTACGCGCCCACGTAGCTGGTGCAGTTGCGAAAGCCCAAAGCGTTCGGCACTTTCTATCAGCATAACAGATGCATTGGGCACATTCACGCCTACTTCTATTACAGTAGTGGCTACCAATATCTGTGCATCGCCGCTCACAAAGCGTTGCATATTGCGTTCCTTCAGTGCGGCTTCCTGCCTGCCATGCACCATGGCTATGTTATACTTATGCTCGGGGAAGAAAACCTTTACCTGCTCAAAGCCCGCCATCAGGCTTTCATAATCCATCTTTTCCGATTCTTCGATAAGGGGGTACACGATATATGCCTGCCGCCCTTTATCTACCTCGCTGCGGATGAAGTCCATCACATTGGCACGGCGCATTTCATTGCGGTGCACGGTCTTTATTTCCTGCCTGCCCGGTGGTAGCTCATCTATTACAGATACATCCAGGTCGCCATACAGGGTCATCGCCAGTGTGCGGGGTATGGGGGTAGCCGTCATCACCAGCACGTGCGGTGCCGTGGTATTCTTTGCCCATAGCCTTGCCCGCTGCCCTACACCAAAGCGGTGTTGCTCATCTATCACGGCAAGGCCCAGGTTTTTAAATTGTACCGTATCTTCTATCAGTGCATGGGTGCCCACCGCTATGGGTATGCTGCCATCTGCCAGCCCTTTCAATATGTCTTTTCGTTCTTTACCCTTTACTGTACCGGTAAGTATCGCTACAGGTATACCCATAGGCTCCAGTAAAGACTTAATACCCTGGTAGTGCTGCTGCGCCAGTATCTCTGTAGGTGCCATCATGCATGCCTGGAAGCCATTATCCATGGCCAGCAGCATGCTCATCACAGCTACTATGGTTTTACCGCTACCTACGTCACCCTGCACCAGCCGGTTCATTTGTTTGCCGGTGGCCGTATCTACGCGTATCTCTTTCAGCACGCGCTTTTGCGCATTGGTAAGCTGAAAGGGTAGGTGGTTATTAAAGAAGTTATTGAAATTATCGCCCACTTTTTCAAACTTCCATCCCGGCTGTATAGTATGCTGCAGCCTCAACTGTGCTATTTTCAGTTGCGATGCCAGCAGCTCTTCAAACTTCAGGCGGTAGCGTGCTGCCTGCATATGTTCTTCCGTATCGGGAAAGTGTATCCAGCGCATGGCCTGGTACCGGTTGCACAGCCTGTATTGCTGTAGCATGGCAGTAGGGAGTATTTCCGGTATATCGCCTGGCATTATCTTCTCAAAAAGGCTTTGGGTCACCTTAGCAAAAGAACGGTTGCTAAGGCCTTTAGCACGTAGCTTTTCCGTAGTGGGATAAACGGGCTGCATGCCGGGGATGGCTGTTTCCGAATTTAGCGGTTCCATCTCAGGGTGCGCAATATTCGGCACGCCATTAAAGAAAGAAACCCTTCCGAAAAGTATATACCGCCCGTGGTCTACCAGCGATTTCTTCATCCACTGCGCCCCCTGGAACCATATCAGTTCTATCTTACCCGTATCATCATAAAAGGTGGCTACCAGCCTTTTCTTCCGGCCTTCACCTTCTTCAAATATATTGATGACCGTACCTATCAGCTGCACATAGTCGGTGTTTTGGTGTATCTGCGCTATTTTATCTACCCGCTTCCGGTCGAAGTAGCGGTAGGGATAATGTAGCAGCAGATCGCCATAGGTAGCTATTTCCAGCTCCTTTCGTAGCAGGTCGGCACGTTGGGGGCCAACGCCTTTCAGGTATTCTACAGGTGATGCTAATATGGAATTGGAAAAGCTGATGGTGGTTTCTTTAGAAACAAAAATAGGAAAACCTTACCTGCTTTCATTTTCTACGGCCAGCACGGTTTTCAGGTTCAGTGCTTTGGCCGCTTTCATTACGGCTACAATGCTTTCTGCCTCTGCTTTCCTATCGGCATTGATTACTACGGTAGGTTCTGCATCTGTAGACTTGCTGACGATGCGCGATATGGCACTCTGTAACGAATCCACAGGCGTAGCCTTTGTGCCTACATAGTATTGCTGTTTGGGGTCTATCGATACCACTACGGTTTGCTTGGCTTTAGTATCGCTTTGCGCGCGCGGTATAGATAGCTTCACCACGTTTGGGTTGGCCAGTGTAGATATGATAAGAAAGAACAGCAGCAGGATGAACAGGATGTCGTTCAGTGCCGATGTATGCGGTTCCTGCGTTTCCCTTAGTCTTTTTCTCAGGTTCATAGCGCAGTTATTTTACAGGTTCGTGCAGCATATCCAGGAATTCTACCGATGCTGTTTCCATACGGTTCACAACCTTGTTTATCTGTGCATTCAGGTAGTTGTATGCCACATATGCCATCAGGCCGATGATAAGTCCCACGGCCGATGTTACCATTTTGGTATAGATACCACCTGCAATACCTTCCAGCGAAAAACCCTGGTGCTGTATATTGAAGAACAGGATGATCATACCAGCTATAGTACCCAGGAAGCCAAACATAGGAGCAATGCCTGCGATAGTAGAGAGTATGGACAGGTTCTTTTCCAGTTGATATATCTCCAGTTTGCCGGTATTTTCCATCGATTTTTCGATGTGGTCCATTGGCTTGCCTATACGGCTCAACCCTTTTTCTATCATACGGGCCACGGGGCCATCCGTATTTTTCGCCAGCGATTTGGCAGCCTGCAGGTTGCCGCCAATGATATGCTCGCGTATGCGCGACATAAAGGTAGGGTCGCTTTCCGATGCTTTTTTAATCGCCATCCACCTTTCGGCAAATACATACACCAATAACAGCGAGCACAATAACAGCGGTATCATCAGCACGCCGCCTTCCATCATCAGTTTCCAGAGAGATATCTTTTCCGGCGCAGTTACAACATCAGCAGCCGTGGCCACCGTATCAGCTTGCAGTAGTATGGATAAAATTGACATTTGTTGCGTTAGTAAGTAATCAACTGTAATAATAACAATTTTTTGCACGATGCTTTTATGCAAAGTGTTAAAATAAAAAGAGCCGGGTGTTGGCCCGGCTCCTATCTCAGTATGTTTGAAATGATTAAGCTATCGAAACCAGTTCTATTTCAAATATCAGGTCCTGGCCGGCCAGCGGATGGTTCGCATCCAGTATTACCACTTCGTCCTGTACTTCAGCTATCACCACGGGGAATACGTTACCTGCGTTATCGCTCATGTGCAGCTCCAGGCCTACTTGCGGTTGCATATCGGCAGGAAAATCACTTTTAGGATATTCCATCATCATATTGTCGCTACGTTGGCCATAGGCTTGATCTACAGGAATATTAACAGTTTTCTTTTCGCCAACTTTCATGTCTATCAGCGCATCATCAAAACCCTTTATCACTTGTCCGCTACCTACAGTGAACTGCAGCGGGTCGCGCCCTTCTGAGCTATCAAAAGTAGAACCGTCTGTCAGTTTTCCGTGATAGTGAACATTCACGGTATCTCCATTCTTTACTTGTTGCATGAGTAATATTTTATATAACGACTAATAATCGTGCAAGTTAAGCCTTAATATCGTAAACCTGCGATTATCTTTACGGTAAATTTGAACGGATGTCTTTACGGGGTTTCTTGTTTGTTTTGGGTGTTTCTTTGGGCATTGGTGCTGCTGCTTACGGGCAGGCAGGTATGCGCCAGGTAGCACCTTTGAAGAATGGTGATAGCGTGCTGCCCGGTGCCTGGCGCATGAATGAATACTTGCCGCAATTGAAGGGTAAAAAGGTAGCCCTGCTTATCAACCAGACTTCACTGGTAGGCAAAACCTCGCTGTTGGATACCCTGATAAAGCGCGGTGTGCAGGTGGTAAAGGTATTTGTGCCCGAACATGGCTTTCGTGGCAATGCAGAGGCAGGGGTAGATATAGCTAACGAGGTGGATTCGGCTACGGGTACGCCCGTCATATCCCTGTATGGCGATACCAAGAAACCCAAACCCCAGCACCTGGCAGGTGTAGATGTGGTAGTGTATGACCTGCAGGATGTAGGGGTTCGTTTCTATACCTATATATCTACCATGCAGTATGCTATGGAAGCATGTGCAGAGAATAATAAGCAATTCATCATACTGGACAGGCCCAACCCCAACGGGCACTATATAGATGGCCCTGTGCTAAAACCCGCGTTCAAATCATTTGTAGGTATGCAGCCCGTGCCGATAGTATATGGCATGACGGTGGGCGAATATGCGCGCATGCTGAAAGGTGAAAAATGGGCTAAGGGTACGGAGAAGCTGAATATGCAGGTTATATCCTGCGCCGGTTACGACCATAATACATTATATAGGCTACCCGTAAGGCCATCCCCCAATCTTAAAAACATGGCTGCGGTACTGAGCTATCCTACGGTTTGTTTTTTTGAGGGCACAGTGGTAAGTGTGGGCAGGGGTACGGCCACACCGTTCCAGATGTGGGGGCACCCGTCCTTCAAAGGCCATAGCGTGTATAGCTTCCGCCCTGTGCCGGTATGGGGACAAAAAACAGACCCGATGTATGCCTTCCAGGATTGTTATGGCGAAATGGTGGCGCTGAATGAAAAAGAGGCCCTGATGATAATGGACCGGAAAATAAGGCTGATATGGCTGCAGCGTGCCTATAGCTGGTACACAGAAAAAGATAAATTCTTCAATAACTTTTTTGAGAAACTGGCAGGCACGGCAGAACTGAGGAAACAGATAGAGCAGAATATGCCGGAAGATAAGATACGTGCCTCATGGCAACCCGAAATACAACAGTTCAAAAAGATAAGAAAGAAATACCTGTTGTATAAAGATTTTGAAGGCTAAAAAGAGCCGATTACCCCTTTGAAGCAATATGCAATACCTGTTTGTATCCATATACCGTTTTTTTCATCGCAATAAAACGCTGTTCTGGCTGTTGTTCTTACTGAGCTTCGGTATGTGGGCATTCCTGGCCACGCGTATAAAGCTGAAAGAAGATGTGGCCGCTATGCTGCCCGATAGCAAGGCACTAAAGGCTATGAACGAGGTCATCAGCCATACGCAGGCGGGTGAGCAGGTTATTTTCATGCTGTCTTTTAAGGATAGCACGAATACCAACCCCGATAGCCTGATACAAATAGCGAATGACTATCAGCAGGCATTAACAGCCGCTGGCAGTAAATGGATAGATACCGTTATGCTGCAGCCGGGTAGTGGCTATGAAGAAGCACTGCTGGATATTGTGCAGCGTAACCTGCCACTGTTTCTCACGGAGGCTGATTATAAAAAGCTGGATACACTGACGCAGCCTGCGCGCATCGACCAGACACTGGCCAATAACAGGAAAATACTCATGTCGCCCGCCAGTGTGGTGTTTAAAACCATGGTGGCGCAAGATCCCGTTGGTGTATCGGGCATAGTATGGAATAAACTACGTGGCCTGCAGTTCGACCCTAATTATGAAACCTACGAAGGCTATCTCTTCTCCGGCAACCAACGATACCTTACCTTCTTCCTCCGTTCTAAGTACAAGGCTTCTCAAACGGGCGAGAACGCTAAGCTATTTGCCGCGGTAGATGAGCTGAATGAGAACTTCGCAACGCAGCATCCGCAAGTAAAGCTTACCTACTTTGGTGGCCCGGCTGTGGCAGCAGGAAATGCTACACAGTTGCGTACAGATACCATTGTTACTTTATCGGTAACGGTGCTATTACTGATAGCCCTTACATTTTACTTCTTCCGTCGCAAGCGTACGCCATTGCTACTGCTGGTGCCGGTGCTGTATGGTGCGGCAGTAGGTATCGCTATTGTGTACCTGGTGCAGGGTAGTATATCGGTTATTGCTTTAGGTGCCGGCGCAATTATACTGGGCATCGCTATCGATTTTTCGATTCACTTTCTATCGCACACCCGCCACGCTGCATCTATACAGGAAACCGTTGCAGAGCTATCACAACCACTGACCATAGGTAGCTTTACCACTATTGCTGCCTTCCTGTCACTGCGGTTTGTGCATACCCCCATTTTGCAGGACTTAGGTTTGTTTGCTGCTGCCAGCCTTGCCGGGGCGGCTTTGTGCACGCTGGTATTCCTGCCGCATATGCCTATTGGCATATCAGAGCATCAGCATAAAGAGACCATCTTCGATAAGCTGGGTAAATGGCACCCGGAAAAAAATAAATGGCTGGTGCTGGGCATACTGCTACTTACCCCCGTCATGTATAGCCAGATAGGCAAAGTGTCTTTCGATAGCGACCTGATGCACCTTAACTACCTGTCGCCCGAAATGCAGGCCGCGCAGGATGAGGTGAGCCGCAACAATGCCGTAGCACTCAGCTCTGTATTTGTAATGGCCAATGAAGGCAGTGAAGAAAAGGCCCTGCAACAATTGGAGGCCGTAAATGATAAGATAGATGCACTGGTACAGAAGGGTTGGGTGCGCAGCGTATCAAACCCTACATTACTGCTGCCATCGGAAACTGAACAGCAAAGACGCATCGCCCGCTGGAAAAGCTACTGGACACCCGAAAAACAGGCTCAGGTACAAGCAGCTGTAAATACCGCTGCAACTAACAATGGCTACAACGCTGCTGCCTTTACAGGTTTTTATGAAAGCCTGGGTAGCGATTATACTACACTGGATAAAGAAACGCAGCAACTCATAAAAGGCATTTTCCCCGGTGGCTTTTCGTCGGATAGCAATCGCCATTATGCTATTGCAGCACTTAAGGTGTCGCAGGAGCATCGTAAAGAAGTATTTGAATTTTTATCGGGTATGCAAGGTGTTGTGGTGACCGACCGGCAACAGGGTGCGACTCAATTGGTGTCTATACTCAACAAAGATTTTTCCAGCATTGCCATCTATTCATCACTCATTGTATTCTTTGCTTTACTTCTTGGCTACGGCAGGATAGAATTAGCTACCATAGCATTCCTGCCCATGGCCATATCGTGGATATGGATATTGGGATTGATGTCGCTATTGGGCCTGCAGTTCAATATTGTGAACATCATCATCTCTTCCCTCATCTTCGGCCTGGGCGATGATTACACCATCTTCACCATGGATGGATTGATAGACCGCTATAAATATGGTAAGAATAAACTGGGCTCTGTGCGGGCAGCGGTATACATATCGGTGCTTACGGTTATTATTGGCTTAGGTGTATTGCTGCTGGCAAAACACCCTGCCTTGCGCTCTATTGCATTTATATCGGTTACAGGTTTGTTATGTGTGCTGTTCATTTCGCAAACATTGCAGCCCTTCCTCTTCAACTGGTTCATTCAAAACCGCGCCGATAAAAAGTTCCTGCCATTTACCCTGCGCAGCTTTGCTATATCCGTATTTGCATTCGCTTATTTCTTCAGCGGCTCTATGGTGCTTACCATACTGGGCATTTTCCTCACTAAGCTATGGCCTTTCAATAAAGAAAAAGGAAAGTATTGGTTTCATGCCTGGGTAAGCCGCTATACATGGAGCATGATGTACATCATGGGCAATACCACCAAGCGTGTCTACAATATTCCGCAGGAGAATTTTAAGAAGCCTGCCATATATATAGCGAACCATAGTTCATTCCTCGATATACTGGTAACAACTATGCTCAATCCGCGGCTGGTATTGCTTACCAATAAATGGGTTTGGCGCAGTCCCGTGTTTGGTGCCGTAGTACGCATGGCCGAATATTACCCCGTAGCCGAAGGGGCAGAAGATAGCCTGGAGCCTTTGCAGGATCTGGTAAATCGTGGCTATTCAATCGTTGTATTCCCCGAAGGGACGCGACAGTATGATGATAAAATAAAACGCTTTCACAAAGGTGCTTTCTATATTGCTGAAAAACTGGGGCTCGATATTGTGCCTATTGTATTGCATGGCGTACATTATACTATGCAGAAGGGCGACTGGTTGCTGAAAGATGGCACCTGCTCTATTTACATCCACAATCGCATCACGCCCAATGATACTACCTATGGTACCACCTACAGCGAACGGGCCAGGAACATAGGCCGGTGGATGCGCGGAGAACTGGACCGCGTGAAGGTGGTAAATGAAACACCAAAGTATTTCCGCGAACAACTGCAGCGCAGCTATACTTATAAAGGGCCGGTATTAGAATGGTATTGCCGCGTTAAAACAAAGCTGGAAGATTATTATGAACCGTTCCATAAGTTGCTGCCACGCCAGGGTACGTTTTACGACCTGGGTTGTGGCTATGGGTTTATGACCTATATGCTGCACTGGGCAGCACGTGGACGTAGGTTTGTGGGGGTAGACTATGATGAAGAAAAGATAGCAACCGCACAGGGCAACTTCCTGCGCGATGAGGACATCTCATTTCAGCAGGGCGATGTTACGAAGATAGATTTGCAACCTTGCGATGGTATTATCATCAGCGATGTGTTGCATTACCTGTTGCCTCAACAGCAACAAACATTATTACTTAATTGTGTACAGGCTCTTAACGCAAACGGTGTATTGATCATACGCGATGGGGTAGCAGAGATGAAAGAACGCATCAAGGGAACCAAGTTGACAGAACTATTTTCTACCCGGTTATTCAAGTTCAATAAAACGCAGAACGAATTGCATTATATCAGCCGCAGTACCATTGAGGCTTTTGCCGCTACACATGGCATGACAGTGGAAGTGCTTGACAATGCCAGGTTTACTGCCAATCTGATATTCGTATTGCGTAAGAATATAGATTAGTAATCCGCCTGCTGTACATGATGTATGGTATAAATGACAGGTGCGGCGATAATAGCTATAACAATAAGTGTGATCATATCATATAGGCCATAAAACTTATGCCATTGATATGTTGCTACAGATAGGGGTGTACGATGTCTTCTATCATAGCTACCAGCTCTTCGTCCATATACTCGTATTCATCGGGTATATCCATAATGATGATCTGCTTATCCATAATAGCAGCATGATATTTATCTGCCAATCTTTGCTTATGCCTTTTCTCCATCACAAATATAATATCTGCCCACAGCAATAGTTTCTCATTTACACGGTGTACGGCGCTTTCTTCTGTCCCTGCCGATTGTACCGAATGTATGGCATGATTGCGAAATATAGCCTCCGCAGTGGCGCTGCGTTTTTTATTGCGGCTGCAAATGAAAAGGATATTCATTGTAATAAAAATCAGATGGAATGCTGCCTGTCACGGTTCACATACAGGCTGATGAGCCATAGCACCATGCTGAAACCTATCAGTACGCACATATGCAGTATAACCCTGTCTATACCCGCATTGCGCAATATCACCTGGTTAATGCCATCCAGTCCCCAATGTAAAGGTGATATCATAGCTACGCGTTGCATTACTTGTGGTAGTATATCCATAGGCACCCATATACCACCCATGGCCGAAAGGATAACTACCGATATGGCACCAAAAGGCATGGCCTGGTTGGTCGTTTTAAATACACTACCTACAAAATATCCGTAAGCAGTTGCTGCCATGGCTATGCATATAGATAGCGGTAATAATACCCATGCATGTGTGCCCATATTCAGTGCCGGTAAATCTAAGAAGGGGAGTATCCACAAGCCTATGGCACACATCACAAAGAACTGTACGGTGCATAATATGGTATAGAAAAGTATTTTGCCCAGGGCCACATACCTGTAAGCATAAGGTATCAGTTCTACCCGCAGGGCACTGCGCTCTTCGCGTTCACGTATCATGTTGCCCGCTATCGGCACTACGATGAAGAACATGCCGAAGATGGCCCATGCCGGTACATTGTGTTGCACCGAGTTGATAGTCTGGTTGTAAATGGCTTTATCATTCAGGGCTTCTTCTTTAATGCCTATGCCCTGGAATATCTTCTTGAAATCATCACCTTGCGCACTGTCAATAGCTTCCATATTGCCCAGTTTCGACATGCGGCCAACAAGCAGGTTGCTGCACGAATAGGTAATATACTTATCCAGTGCAAAGCTGATGGACATGCGGAACGTAGGCTTGCTGGCCGGGTCAAAATACATCCGCACATACATGCTGTCGCGTATCTCGCGCTGGGGTAGGGTACCCATGCCCAGTTTTTTAGATATGCTGTTGGCTACAATGTTAGCGGCGTTTATTACCTCGGCAGTAGCCCCTTTGGGTATCACAATGCCTACGCGGTATTTGCCTTTTTGCAACAGTGCTTTCAGTTGTTCGTCTGTAATAGGCTTGCCATCTATGCTGTCTATTACATTAAAGTTCTTACCCTGCCTCAACCCCGCCTTTATCTCCTGCGCCAGCCGCCCGTGGTCATTATCGGCCAGCAGCAGGTCGAAGCGCAGTTCCTGGTAGTCTTTAAACGGAGCATCCTGCACCAGCGCCATCACCACTATCAATATAGCCGGCATAATAAATAGCAGCAGGAATCCCGCCACATCCCTGCGCAGCAGTATCCATTCTTTTATTATGGTAGCAAATATCTTTTTCATTACTGTTTTACCACTCGTTGTCTGATAACATATTCCCCCCCATGGGGGGCAGGGGGCTAATCCCTTACACTATGCCCCGTATAATGCAAAAACACATCTTCCAGCCTTTTACAATCAGGTGTGTTTTGCACCAGTGCCTGTGGCGAACCGTTCACTACAAATTTGCCCTCATCTATAATCACCACTTCATCACATATCTGCTCCGCCTCTTCCATCAGGTGCGATGTATAGACGATGGTATGCCCCTGCGCATGGTAGTCTTTTAAAAAGTCAAGTATCATCGCGCGAGATTGCACATCTACACCCGCCGTAGGTTCATCCAGTATGATCATTTCCGGCTCATGCAGCAGCGATGCTATGATGTTAGCCCTGCGCTTCATACCACCACTATATCGTGCCACGCGCTTGTCGGCATGCTTCTCCAGCCCCAGGCGTTCCAGCAGGTTACCGGCGCGCTGTTCTATGGTAGCATTGCCCAGTCCGTATAGCTTGCCTATATAGCGAAAGTTTTCCCATGCGCTCAGGTTGCCAAATAGGGCTATTTGTTGCGGCACTACACCTATCATTTTGCGTATCGCCAGCTTATCCGTTACTGCATTTTTGCCTAGTACGGCAGCAGTGCCATCATCGGGTGTCACCAGCCCGCACATAATGTTGATGGTCGTGGTCTTGCCCGCGCCATTGGGGCCCAGCAGCCCCATTACCTGGTTGCGCCGCACAGTAAGCGACAGGCCATCCAGTGCAGGTGTCCAGCCGCCTTTATACATTTTGCGCAGCTCGCGTATCTCTATGGCGTTTGGCATCTGTTAGTTGTAGCCCATGTCTTTTACCATTTGCTCAGGCAGGTTAGGCAGTGTATGCCTTGGCATCAGGAACGATGTCAGTTCTGCCATTTCTTTGAATATGATATGCGAATCGGCCGCAGCACGCAGGTATTCTGCGCCGGTGCTGCCACCGGTACCTACACGCTTTCCAATAGTGCGCTGTACCATGTGTATATGCCTGTGTCGCCACATAGATAAGCCTTCGTCTATCTCCAGCAGACTGCTTACCAGTTCATACGGCAGGTGCAGCAGCGGAAAATCGCGATACAGCATGATGAACAGTGCGCTACGATTAGCAGCCATACTAAAGCGCCTGTCTTCAGGGTATTCTGCTTCGTTGATAAATAGTTTGTCAAATGTCGCCACATTGCCCATTTCTTCAGGACGAAGGCTGTTTACATATGCTTCGCGGTACATTTGCCAGAAATCGATACCCGGTACATAACCTTCTTTAGAGAAAGGCATACGCTCCAGCCACCTGTTTATCAGCACCAGCAGCGATTCTTCTGCTTCGGCTTTCTTCACTCGATCTATATCAGCCTGGTTCAGTTGAGATATATAATAGTTTTGCCCGTGGCGTTGCTGGTAGTTCAGGCCCAGCGTCGCTTCTATCATTTTAAACTGTATACTCTGGAAACCAGATGCGGGACGCAGCAGGTCGCGGAAATCCAGGAAATCCAGCGGTGTCATCGTTTCCATCACCGTCATTTGCATCACGGTAATATCCAGTATGCGGCACACCCGCTTGATGCGGTGTACACAGTTATATATGTCGGGGGAGTTATTAGGAATGTTGGTTTGCTTGAACACATCGCGCACCAGGTTTAGTTCATGCAATATCTGTTTGAACCACAGTTCATATGCCTGGTGAATGATGATGAACAGCATCTCATCATCTGCCCTGATGCCATCTTTTTGGCTTTCGGGCAATTGTGCATTCAATATTTTATCAAGCTGCAGGTATTCGCTGTAATATACCGGGGCGCGCTCCTTTTTTTCCATGCGGCTAAATTATGAAAACTAAACAGAAGGCTATAACAGTTTTCTGCAGCGTCATTATTTTATACTCTTCACGAATAATAAATTTCTGCTATTCATTTAACAAATTTTTACCTGCCGGGTACATACTAAAATAAATCTGCTGCGTTATTTTCAATAGTCTAATCTTCTACTATGAAATATTCCCTCATCGCTGCATGCCTGCTGGTAGCAGGCAGTTCTTTTGCGCAAGACAAAATGAACTATGAACATTACAACCGCATAACAGAAATACCCGGTACCGATTATGTATATGCCACTGCAGAGCATATGGGTAAAAGAAGTAGCGGTGCTGATTTTCTCATGTTCATCAACACCCGCACGGGCGAAACAAGAAAAGTGGATTTTCCCAATGGGTCGGAGATACACGAGATCAAACAATTGAAATACGATAGCATCGGTTTGCACAAATTAATGGTGCTGGGCAAAACCGTAGACCTGAATGATAAAGGTGGTATCAGCTATGGCGACCCACGCCAGGTAATCATTGTATCTGTAGACGGCAAAGAGAAAACAGTAATAACAGAAGATGGTTATTATGTAAAGCATTGGTACATCAGCCCCAGTCATGGTACCATTACGGTATTGGGCTATTACGATAGCAACAGCAATGGTCGTCTTGATAAATCAGACAAAAGTGAAACGATAGTTTACGATCTTAAGAAAATGAAACTGCTTTCTAAAACATAGCAGAAACATTAATAGCTTTGGGTTGTTAGTAATACTATGATTTACCATTATCAACGTGCCGATACAGCTATAGCGTCACAAGTGCGTTCGGTACTGGTATTGCAGCCCGGAGTGACTGATGAGCAGCCCAATGTACCCTTGTTTACAAATGGTTCACCTGCTTTTGTATGCAGGCTGGGTCAGGGTGTGGCAAGTCTTGCACTGTACGGACAAGCCGTAACCGATGAGGCGCTAGATACGGATGAAGATACAACCGTAGTAGCTTTTTTCTTTAAGCCCTTTGCTATGGCCTGCACCTTTGGTATAGCTGCCAAATATTTAAAGGACAATCCTGTAATAAACCTGCCCAACTGGAATGCACAATTAACATTTGCATTGCAGCTACAGCTAAGCCATGCTACCACATTGGTAGATAAGATAGGTGTGCTTACGGCATTTATAGCAGCTTGCATCAGCAGGCAGCAGCGCGACTGTGAGGTCATCAGCCATGCTACAGACCGCATTATGAACGACCCCGATACCGAGATACTCGCTACCTTGCTTACCGAGCTCAATCTTACCGAGCGTACCTTTCAACGTATATTTAAGAAGTATGTGGGTACTACCCCCATACAATACAGGCGTATCTGCCAGTTTTACTTTGCCTTCTCGCAGCTGCGGGGCGATCATTATGAACGCCTGAGCGATGTAGCGTACAGCAATGGCTATTTCGACCAGAGCCATTATATACGTGCCTTCAAAGAGTTTACAGACATTACCCCCAACGAATACCTGCAACACGGACTGACCAAAAAGTAGTTTGTCGGTTTTATACAATGTGGGTTTTAATGGGCAGGGTAGTTTTGTATTCAAATAAAAAATGATAAAAATGAAACAGCAGTTAACACCATGCCTGTGGTTTGACAACCAGGCTAAAGCAGCAGCAGAATTGTATTGCCAATACTTTGCAGATACCAAAGTAATATCGCAATCGCCCATAGTTACCGAGATAAGTATATCGGGGCAAAAGCTGGTACTGCTGGATGGCGGACCTAAGTACAAGCCTACGCCTGCTATATCGTTCTTCTACATATTTGATACTGCGGACGAGCTACAGCGTGCATGGGATGCCTTTGCCAAAGAAGGTACGGTACTTATGCCGCTGGATAAGTATGACTGGAGCGAGCAGTATGGCTGGGTGAATGATAAGTTTGGCATATCGTGGCAGCTATCGCTGGGCAAGCTGGCGGATGTAGGACAGCGCGTGACACCTACGTTGATGTTTGCAGGCAAGCAATACGGGCGTGCAGAAGAAGCTATCAATCATTACTCCAATATATTTAAAAATGCAGCGCTGGATGGCATACTACGCTATGGCAGCAACGAAGCACCTGACGTGGAAGGCAAGGTAAAACATGCCCAGCTGGGGCTTAATGGATATAAAATGATGCTTATGGACAGCGCGCAGCACAATTTTGGTTTTACCGAAGGGGTATCGCTAACAATACATTGCGAAACGCAGCAGGAAATAGACTACTACTGGCAAAGGCTGACGGAGAACGGGGCAGAAAGTATGTGTGGCTGGCTGACGGATAAATTCGGTGTATCGTGGCAGGTGATACCCAATGTGCTGGAGCAGTTGATGAGCGACCCGGCTAAGGCGGGCAAAGCAGCGCAGGCTTTTATGCAAATGCGTAAACTGGATATAGTGCAGATAGTGCAGGCTACGCTGTAAGGGCATCAGCGCAGCTGTTTGCTTTATAGGGTATATTGGATAGCAGCATCAGCAATAGCGATTTTGCTGATGCTGCTATAGTGTTTTTGTTCTTGCGACATAGGTCGCTTGATAGTTGAAACGGTAGATTAAAGTTATCTGAAAATCCTCCTCCATCGCGCGCAACGAAATAACTTAACATCTTATCTTCGTTAGATAACCGAAGTTTTATAACCATGCAACATAAGGCAGTATCCATCAGGGCATTTATCGGTGCGAAAGATTACGCGGTTTCAAGGAATTTTTACAAAGACCTGGGTTTTGAAGAGCATATCATCTCTCCCGATATGTCTTACTTCAGGGTAAATGATGAGATCGGTTTCTATTTGCAGGAATATTATGTAAAAGATTGGGTCAATAATTCTATGCTCTTCCTGGAAGTACAGGATGTAGAGCAGCATTATGAAACCTTTCAGCAACTGGGCTTGCAGCATAAATACGCAGGTGTACGCTTCACGCCCATACGCTACGAAGACTGGGGTATGGAATACTTCATGCACGACCCCTCGGGTATCCTATGGCATTTCGGGCAGTTCAATAAATAAACGGTTACAAATACCGTAGCTTTTCTTCTTCTATATCTATCCGGTGCAGGTGTTTGCGGATGATGTCTTCATCCATATGTTTATCTTCCTGGTTCTTCTTCAGCAGCCACTGGCGTTGTTGTTTTAGCAGGTCCAGGTATATTTCCTTGCTTTTTCCCGACATGTCTACTTCCATACTTTCATCGCGCTTCGCCTGCCATTTCATTGCCATTTGTTTCAGTACTAAGTGATGGTCTAGTTCATCAGCATAGTTGGTAGTAAGGTGATGTAAAGAATGTTTTGCCAGTGCTTCGCGTATCAATTCATCCGACTCATCTTCCGGCAGGTAGTCATCGCTACCCGGTAGGTCTATTTTCTTAATAAGATAGGGCAGGGTAAGCCCTTGCAGCAGTAGTGTAGTAAGTATTACCACAAAGGTGATGAATAAAATCAGGTTCCTTTGGGGAAACAGTGCGCCGTTATCTAAATGCACAGGTATTGATAAAGCCGCTGCAAGCGATACCACACCCCGCATACCCGTCCACCCTAAAAGGAAGGGCGCTTTCAGGCCCGGGTTAGGCTCTGCTACGGTAATGAAGTTGCGGGCTATATAGGTAGCTATCAGTGCTCCGTATGCAGACAGGAAACGCGCTACTATTAATACGCCGGTTATCAATAGTCCGTAGCCGATAGCTGATGAAAGGCTGCTGCCTTCCTGTCGCAGCCCTTGTAATATCTCGGGCAGGTCTAGTCCTATTAGCAGGAACACCAAACCATTTAGTACAAATACCAGGCTGCTCCACACCGTTACGCCCCGCAGCCGCGATGAGCTGCTCAGGAAATGATGTTGCTTATTTGATAACAGTAACCCACCGCTTACTACTGCCAGCACGCCGCTGCTATGCACCTCTTCCGCCGCTATATACATTACGTATGGGGTTACTACGGTAAGGATAATATCCATATTGGCATCCGTAGGCAGCAGCTTGTGCGCTTTCATAAACACCCAGCCCACCAGCAGGCCTATACCCACACCGCCTGCTACCATCCAGGCAAAGCTGCCTGCGGCTTCATACCATACAAACTGCCCGGTAGCTACCGCTACCATGGCAAAGCGAAAGATGATAAGTGATGACGCATCGTTCAGCAGGCTTTCGCCCTGGAGCATAGATGCCATGCGCTTAGGTACTTTTACAAACTTTAAAATAGCACTGGCGCTCACCGCATCGGGCGGCGAAACGATGCCACCAAGAAGAAAACCCAAAGCCAATGAAAAACCTGGTATAAACGAATTGGCAATAATGGCTACAGATAAGGCTGTAAAGAATACCACTACGAAAGCAAAGCTGGTAACAATACGCCGCCAGCGCCACAGTTCTTTCCATGATGTCATCCATGCAGCCTCATACAGCAGCGGCGGCAGGAAAATAACAAATATCAGTTCAGGATCTATATGTATCACCGGTATACCCGGTATAAAACCCGCCAGCAAGCCCGCCACTACCAGCAGCACAGGGTAGGCCACTTTTATCTTATTGGCCAGCATGATGAGCAATACGATGGATAGCACCATCGAGAGATAAAAAGGGAAATGGTCGAGCATTCGTTCTGTATTTTATCTGGCTTGTAAGATAGAAAATTATCATAGGCAGATGTATTATTTCATTGCTATACGCACCGCCAGACTTCGTATGGTATAACTATTTTTGCTGTCTGTAATACACTATGGCTATCTATCTTTTTTCATACGGCACTTTGCAACTGGAACGAGTGCAACTCGAAACCTTCGGCAGGTTACTGCACGGCAGTAAAGATGCCTTGCCCGGCTATAAAATGGAATCGGTAGAAATAACGGATGCGGGTGTATTAGCCAAAAGTGAACAGGCTTTTCACCCGATAGCTATACCAACCGGCAATGCTGCTGATAAGATAAACGGGGTAGTATTCTACATTACCGCCGAAGAACTGGCGCATGCTGATGCTTACGAGGTGAGCAGCTACAAACGTATCTCTGTTACCCTTGCATCTGGCAAAATAGCATGGACTTATGTTACGGCTGAATATGCTTAGCCCTGTTTATTAACCATACCCATTCTTAAAAACAAAGGGAACCTTAACGCCTTTACTTCCTGCAGCGGCCATATGGCTTCCAGTTTTGCATCTATCAGGTCTATAGGGTTGCTGCCGTTCCTGTTTATATAATGCTGCACGCTCGACCATGAGTTGAGAAAGCCCATAAAGTGCTCTCGTGTCCAGTTCACTTTTATCTCCAGCTTTGGCACTGCCACATTTTCAAAAGGAAAGGGGATGTTCGTGTATTGTTCATCTACATACTTGCGCTCCGGGTCCCAGTAGTCTTTTAAGGTGTTGTAGGTAAAATCATCCAGTATCTCATCTATCACCGTTTCGCTTCTGAAGGGTGCATAGGCCCATGCTGCTATATAGCCACCATCTTTTACCACGCGGCGCACTTCTTTATAAAAATTATCAAAGTCGAACCAATGCAGCGCGGTGCCTATGGTCACCAGGTCAAAGCTATCGGTGGCAAAGCTGGTATGCTCTGCACGTTGCACGCTATAGTGTATGTTTTCCTTTTGCACGGCATGCGCTATCTGCTTTTCGCTGATGTCGGTAGCATATACGCTTTTAAAGCGTTCAGCCAGCTTTACCGCCACTTGTCCATTGCCCGTAGCACAATCCCACGCAGCATCAAAACGCTTTACGGTGCCGAATAGGAAATCGTACAGCGCCTGCGGATACACCGGGCGGTATTGCGCATAGGTGCCCGCTTGTTTGGAAAACAGATCTTTCGTTTCTTTCATTCCTATAAAGTTAGTGCACGGTGTCTATGTTTATTTTTGCCGAAGCTGTATATTTATTAATAGGAGCAATAAATGAATAACAGGATGGATAATATCAAAAGCCTCTACTTACCGCAGGTAAATAAAGCCGACTTTGATGCAGCCGCTGCATCCGAAGGCAAACAGGCATTGTACGACCTGCTGGTACAGCCCCTGCACGAGGAGCTATACAAGCGCCAGGATTTTACGTTTCTTGATGACCTTTCCGATGGCCAGCAGTTATTGCTTTCTTACGATTATGTGCAGATGCAGGTAATGCAGGGCGGTTTCATACAGCTGATACAAAATGGCTACATAGGTTTGCTGCCCACCATGCCGGCATGGCTGCAAACAATAGGGGAGGCTGAAATGGCCAAAGTGATAGACGATGTGCTGAAGGTATATGTACTGAACCGCGATATGCTGGAAAAGAAAACGACAGTAGAAGAGTTTGCACAGCTCTATAACGAGTTTAAAGAGTTTGAAGCACTCGATGAGCAGTTTCACCGCCTCAATATGCAGGTGCAGGATAAGATATTGCAATATGCCATCACCCATCCCGATGAGTTTGCAACGATAGTGTAACCACAAAAAATAAACCGCGACTAACAGCCGCGGTTTATTTAGATCAGGTGTTACCCGTTATTAACCCAGGTACACTTTCAGTGCATTGCTATAACGTGCCTTTTGCAGGCGTTTGATAGCGCGTTCTTTTATCTGGCGGATACGCTCTTTTGTCAGGTCGTATTTTTCACCTATTTCTTCTATCGTCGGGCCATCATCGCCTTCCAGTCCAAAGTAGGCTGCCAATATTTCCGCTTCACGTACGCTCAACGATTTCAGTATGCGTTTGATCTCGTTGCGCAGCGAATCTTTCATCACATCATCATCTGTATCGCTGCTGCCTTCCAGCAGGTCGCCCATAGCTACATCTTCGGCTTCGTGTACAGGTGCATCCAGCGATGTATGTCGCGTATTGCTGGTAAAGATGTTCGTGATTTCCGTCTCGCTCATGTCCAGTATCTCTGCCAGCTCTTCTGTAGATGGCTCACGCTCATTTTCCTGCTCGAAGGCTATGAATGCTTTATTGGCTTTATTGTAGGTACCTATCTTGTTTTGTGGCAGGCGCACCAGGCGGCCCTGCTCAGCCAAAGCCTGCAGTATCGATTGGCGTATCCACCATACGGCATAAGAAATGAATTTGAAACCTTTCGTCTCGTCAAACCTTTGCGCTGCTTTTATCAAACCCAGGTTTCCTTCATTTATCAGGTCGCTCAAAGAAAGACCCTGGTGCTGGTACTGCTTAGCTACCGACACCACGAAACGAAGGTTTGCCTTCACCAGTTTTTCCAACGCGCGTTGGTCGCCCATGTGTATCTTCTGGGCCAGCGTAGTTTCCTCTTCAGGGGTAATCATCGATATTTTGCTGATCTCCTGCAGATACTTTTCTACGGCTTGTGAATCGCGGTTGGTAATCTGGGTGGCAATTTTTAACTGCCTCATAAATGTGTAAATTTTAAATTTGAATATAAACCTCTCCCTCTATCACTATTAAGACGAAAAAGCCTGTAAAAAAGTTTGTTCGTTTGTTTGTTTTACTCTAATTTTATTAACCACAAATTTTGTTCCGTTTTCCTAACATTTTTCCACATTCAGAAGCGGGGCAAAGAAACAAAACGCCAAAATCACGAACACATTGTGTTTCAGGGCTTATGGATTTAGCTTATAGACCTATAGGCTGATAACTTCCTGTCAGTTATAGATACTATTTTATGCAAAGCTATATCGCGTCTGTCAAAAATGCTACCTTTGCGCCACATTTAACAATTGATATGCAAAAAGACTTGTATCAACATCCCGATTATTACCTTTTGGATGAACTTTTGACAGACGAGCACAAGCTGATTCGCGATACGGTTCGCGCCTATGTTAAAAAGGAAATCTCTCCTATAATAGAAGAATACGCACAGAAAGCTGAGTTCCCTAAGCAGATTATCAAAGGCTTGGGCGAATTAGGTTGCTTCGGTCCCTTCGTACCGCAACAATATGGTGGTCCGGGTCTCGATTACATTTCATACGGCATTATGATGCAGGAACTGGAGCGTGGCGATTCAGGCATCCGTTCTACCGCATCGGTTCAGGGCTCATTGGTAATGTTCCCGATATACAAGTTTGGTAGTGAGGAGCAAAAGATGAAATACCTGCCCAAACTGGCTACGGGTGAATTCATGGGTTGCTTCGGCCTTACTGAGCCAAACCACGGTTCAAACCCTGCAGGTATGACCACCAATTTCAAAGACGCGGGCGACCACGTTATTCTGAACGGTGCCAAGATGTGGATCTCCAATGCGCCTTTTGCAGATATCGCTGTGGTATGGGCAAAAGATGAAAGTGGGGAAATATATGGCCTGATTGTGGAACGCGGTATGGAAGGTTTCTCTACGCCTGAAACACATGGCAAATGGTCGCTGCGTGCATCTGCTACCGGCGAGCTGGTGTTCGATAATGTAAAAGTTCCCAAAGAAAATATACTGCCCGGCGTTAAAGGCCTGAAAGGCCCATTGACTTGCCTGTCAAGCGCACGTTACGGTATCGCATGGGGCGCCTTAGGTTGCGCTATGGATTGCTACGATACAGCACTGCGCTATTCACAGCAACGTGTGCAGTTCGATAGGCCTATCGCCGGCTTCCAGCTTACGCAAAAGAAACTGGCCGAAATGATCACCGAGATCACCAAGAGCCAATTGCTGAACTGGCGCCTGGGTGTGCTGCGCGATCAGGACCGTGCTACACCTGCACAGATATCTATGGCCAAACGCAATAGCTGCGATATAGCCCTGAAAGTAAGCCGTGAGGCACGCCAGATACTGGGCGGTATGGGTATCACCGGCGAATTCAGCATCATGCGCCACATGATGAACCTGGAATCGGTTGTTACCTACGAGGGTACGCACGATATCCACCTGCTGATAACAGGTATGGATGTAACCGGCCTGAATGCTTTTAAATAGTCTTATCAAATATCGATTACAAAGCCTGCATATTGCAGGCTTTGTTTATTTTAGGGTTGTCTTTAATGTATACTATGAAAAACCTATTGCTTTTTGTTCTTGTGTTGCTTGTTCACACAAATAGTTATGCCTGCCATATTTCGGGTGCTCAGGTACGTTACGAATACAACGGGAAAAATTATACAGTTTTTGCAGAGGTATATGCTGTCTGCAAACAATGCAACCTTGGCACAGATACAACAGCAACAGTAAGGTTCGTTTCAAAAAGTACTTCAGATACTTTATTTACTTCACTAAAGCTTACACGTGTTTATCGATATAAACCGGGCTGTTTGGGAGATACTACCAATTGCGATTATTACCTTTCAACCAATCCTGGTTATATAGCCTGTTACTATCAGGATACTGTTTCATTACCACCGGCTACCGATTGGATAGTAAGCTATGAATGGGGGGCTCGTATGTATGCCAATCTCGCTACAGGAGCAATGATATATATAGAAAATCGATTAAATACCGCTATAGTAAACAATAGTCCAACACTTAGTCTAAACCCTGCTTATTTCGTAGAAGCCAGTGATAGTGTTAGAATTCCATTGCAAAGCATTGATTTGGATGGTGATAGCATTGTTTTGGAATTAGATACACCTTTAGCAGCACACGGGCGGGATGCGGAGTACGTTGCCGGCAATACACCGTTTAAGCCCTTAGGCCCCGGTAGCTATTGTGATATAAATGGTGATATGCTTACATTTTATTCCCCTACGATGGGCTATGCTGCTATCGATGTGAAAATTCATGAGTACCGAAACGGGGTAGAGATTTCAAATTCGATGAATGAATTCGCCATTGCTGTTTTTCCGGCAACACAATTCCCTGCATCCAGGCCCAATACACCACCGTATCCATTGGGTATGTCAAATATGCTAACAAGTACTTGTCCGGGTAGCACAAACCGTGTGGCGTTTAGCATCATAGATGATACAAAGACAGACTCCGTTTTCGCCCTTGTAACAACCCCTGCCATACCTGGCTGGATATTTTCAAGTACCGTTACACCGGGCAAGGGTAGGGCAGATGTTGTAGTTGAATGGACTGCCCCTGCATCTTTCGATCCTGCAAAACTGCGCCACTTTTTTATTGATATTGCCGCGCGCGACAATGAATGTCCCAACAATCGTATTGAATACAAATTAGGTGTCCGTACCAGGCCCTGCACGGCCAATACGGTATGGCCAGGCGATGCCAATAGTGATAATGTGGTAGACCTTTACGACCCGCTGGCGATAGCTATTGCCTACAACGAAACGGGCCCTGCACGTACCGGTGCCAATATTAGCTGGATGGCACAAGCATGCAACAATTGGGCAAGTACATTTTTTGCAGATAATGTAAATATGAAACATGCCGATTGTGATGGCAATGGTGCGGTGAATAATACGGATATGAATGCGGTTAGTGCTAATTACAATAAGAAACACGATACGCCAATCCCCTTTGCACAATTGCTGGCAGATATAACAGATGCTGAACTTTACCTCGATACAGCGGGTGTTAGTTTTGAAGCCGGGAAATCAGTAGCTGTTCCGGTAAAGCTGGGGACGGCTGCAAAACCAATGATTCCTGTGTATGGTATTGCTACGCAGTTTAAGGTTACCGGCATGTTGCTTACATCGGCCATGGGTATCAACACAACCACCAATTGGTTACGTACAGCAGGTGTCAATATTATAGATCATTCAAAATCAGTAGATCCAAATACCCTAGACTGGACTTTTGCGCGCACTAACCATACGAATATAGCCGGCAACGGGCAAATAGGGGTTTTAAATGTATTTATACCGTCAACTGTACCCAATAATACGGTCGCTAGTATAATTTTTGACAAAACAAAGATTATTGATTCCGTAGGTAGGGTAATAGGAGGGTACAACATCAAAAATGCAATGTTTGTTGTGAAAAACCCTTTGAGTGTTAGCCCGGCCAATATCTTTACTGTTGCCCCTGTTATTATACCCAACCCATCTGATGGTAAAGCTATATTACAGCTTGCTCTTTATAAAAAGGCTAATTGCATGATTGATGTAATAGATGTAGCAGGAAGAGTTCTTTGGCAGCATGAAATAACATATAATAGCGGCACACATCAATTAGAGCTACCTGCAATATTAAGTGCCGGCATCTATTTTGTTAAACTGAAGGTGGATGGAGATTATGAACACGCTATAAAATGGATAAAACACTAAAATAAAAACCGGCTATTTCGTAGCCGGTTTTTTTATTTCTTTTAGCCACGTTTCCATCTGCTCTTTTTCGTTGATGGAAATGACCACTTCTATTTTCCAGTCGCCGTGCTTATCTATTTTCAGCAGGTATTCATAATCGCAATCGTAAAAGAAAGCATCATCGGCACCCATATATTTCCAGCGCACTTTCGCCTGCACTATGTTGTCGGTAATAGAGCGTTTATGGCGCACTTCGGCTTCGGCCTTCACCATACCAAATTGCTTGTAGAAGCCCGTTCCCTGGTTAAACAGTCCCTCCAGCTTACTGGCCTCGCTAAAGGTCGTAGCCATCTCGCCCGACAGGAAGGTGCAGGGGAGGGAGTAGTATAGGGTCATTTTCTTGGTATCGTAATTGGTAAGCGCTTCTGCGTACGATTCGAAGAAATCCGTCAGTTCAAATGTAGTTGCCATCTCGTGTGTCCTCTGGTTGCAAAACTATACCAAAACGCAATGCACTCCTGAAATGGCACGAAGTTTAAATAAATTATTTTATGAACGATGTATCATTAGGCATACAGGCTGCATGGTTGTTTCTATTGGCTATTCCCATAGCCTGCGTAGCATGGACCTTCACGCACGAAGAAGTGTTTCGCGAGGTGCACGAATACTGCGTTGATAAAAGCAAAAGCTGCAAGACCATTGCACAGCGCAAGTTTTTCTATCTTTTCACCTGCGAATATTGTTTCAGCCACTACGTCACCATTCTATTCCTCATCCTCACCGGTTATAAATTATTGCTCGACGACTGGCGGGGCTACATCATCGCCGGTTTCGCACTTGTATGGGTTGCCAACATATATATGAGCCTCTACGTATTCATCCGCCTCGGGATCAAAGAAGAACGTATTGAAACCACCATCAAAGAAAAAGAACTGGAAGAGAAGACAGAAAACGACGCTAAAAATATGTAAATAAATAGGACATCATACATCCACATTAAACACTGACAATATAGCCATCAACGTCTCAATGCGCGGCACCACAGTAGCAATCCAGCCCCATCGGCAGCCACGACGAATTACGCAGTAATTAATTCGTCGGCTCTTTTTTTGTTTCTTTTTTGGAGAAGCAAAAAAGAAAAATACGTTACAAGAGTAAAATAGCACTACGCCCGCGCATACCGCATCCCCACCACATCACAACCCCCAAAGGTTTTCACCTCTACCAGCTTCCATTTTATTCTTTCATGAATGCCTTTGAAAAGCGGTGCACCATGGCCCAATACGATGGGGTTTATAAATACGTACATCTCATCCACCAGCTCTTTTTCAAACAATGTATGTATCGCACCCGGACTGCCAAATACAGCAATGTTTTCACGCTGTTTGGTTTCAGCTACCACATCCAGCATATCACTGCTCAGGAAGGTCACCTTATCCTTATCCCTGCTGGTCAGCGTATTCGATAGCACCAGTTTCTGCACCCGGTTATACCATGCAGAATGGTCTTTGGCATGTCGCGAAGCATTGGGGGCATCACCTGCAGTAGGCCAGTAGTTATCCATCATCTGGAAGGTTGTCCGCCCGTACAGTGCCACATTTGCATTATCGGTTAGCTGCTTCACGTAGTCAAATATCTCGTCATTCACGTATATCCAATCCATTTCCCCGTTGCTGCCTGCCACATAGCCATCCAGCGACATGTGCATCGATATAGTTAGTTTACCCATAGTATATGCTTTTATCAGTACAAAGATGATGCAGAATGCAATAACGAAACATGTGCCAGTCCGACAAATAAAAGGCAGTTTGCGACAGTCAAAAAAGGTATCACCTCTTTATCTTCGAAATAGTCTTGCCTGTTACTTTCGCGGGTTTCTCCATATCGCCTATGGCCTGTGTTATAGCAGCTTTTACCAGGTCTTTTACTTTATTGTTCCGGTAGTCTTTCGTGGTCTTTATGGGTATATGCCTTATGAGGTTGCCCGTGCCGGTAAGCAGGTTATGAGGGTCTTTCAGCAAAGTACCTTTATTAAAACCCAGGTTCAGGTGATTGGTATAAATGGGGATCATACAATAAGCATCACTCAGCTTTTCAGATATAGCATACACGGAAGTAAGCGCATGGGTATGGTATAGCAATTCATTACAATCAGGACGAAGTTCCAGCATCCAGTCCCGCAAGTCTGTATAGAGTTCTATTAACCCCTTCTCCTTAAAATCAAGAAAGAACCTGAAATCTTCATGTATCGGCCTGCCGTCGTTCATAGTAAATAGTGTATGGAAATAATATTAATAAATATTGTTGAAGTATGAAAGCGAATAACTCAAGACACACACACACACACACAATCTATTTCAACCATCAAGACCCCACCGCCCGGCACAACAGTAGTACAGCAGCCTCATCGGCAGCCACGACGAATTACGCAGTAATTAATTCGTCGGCTCTTTTTTTGGTTCTTTTTTTGGAGAAGCAAAAAAAGAACAACCACGCAACGAAGAAGAAAAAGAACAACTATGCCATGTGAGTAGAAAATAATACAATAAAAAATGCTATTTTTGTACTAATAAACACCCTGTCATGAATCATAAACAATTCACCTTTACCATGGAAATGCTCCGCCACGGAGATAAGATTTTAGCCTACAGCATTGCCTACCAACCCAAGGCTCCCAACTATAGAAATATAGAATCTGCCGCCAACCGGCTATTGCAAAACCCGGAAATAGCCAACTATATAGAAACCACCCGCCAGCGTATACAGCAGGAAGTAGAAGCCGAACTAAAAGAACAACTGAAAGCTGAATTACTCACGATGCATAGAAAAAGGCAGATACTCGCCCGCATAGCCGAAGGCGATGTGTACATCGAGCAGACCTACAAAGGCAAAGGCTGCCAGTCCTGCACACAAATGGTCAAACCCACTATCAACCAGATGCTGAAAGCTATAGACATTGATAACCGCATGGCCGGCGATTATGTAGACAAGCGCCCCAAGACCATCGTACACGCCAATGTTGTAAAAAAGCCTGCGGAAATAGCAGCCGAACCAACGGCAAACAGCATCTCACATACCGCCCTCCGCCAATTATTAAAAAGGCAAAAACCGCAACAAAACACAACAATTATTACGGCTTCTTATAGCCCGCCTTGTGGCCCCACAGGGCAAAGTACAGGATATACAGGTAGCACGGCACCATAAGGATATAGGCCGACTGCTGGCTGCCCATGCTGTCTATCAGGTATCCGAAGAGGGGAGGTATAATGGCACCGCCGGCTATGCCCATTATCAGCAGTGCCGCACCCGTCTTGGTATACTTGCCCAGCCCTTTCAGCGACATAGGCCATATGGCAGGCCACATGATAGCATGCGCAAAGCCCAGCGCCGCCAGGAAGTATATGGATGTGCGTCCTTCGGTCATTAATACACCACCTGTCATCGCCAGACCGAGTATAGCACAGATAACTAAATACTTCTCCTGCGATATGAACTTCGGGGTCAGGAAGATGCCTACAAAGTAGCCCACAACCATAGCACCCAGCGTGAACGATGTAAAGAACCTGGTCTCATTATCTGCAATACCCAAAGCCTTACCATAACCTATGATGGAATCGCCCGACAATACCTCTACGCCCACATATACAAATATGGCCAGCGCACCCAGGAACAGGTATGTATGGTTCCATATAGATGGATGCACATTGACGTCGGTATCAGGGTTCTCTTCCTCATCTTGCAGGTCGGGCAGCGGCGATTTCAGTACCAGTGCTGCCAGCACTACCAGTACTATCGTCAGTACAATATATGGGTTGATGATACGGCTGGTCAGTTCGTTCAGCAGTTGTGCCTTTTCCTGTACCAGGCTGTCAAACGGAAGCTTTTGCTTTTGCAGGGCTGCGATTTGTTCATTCAGCTTACCTACATGCTCATTAATACTGGCTGAGTTACTTAACAGTATAGTGGCAAATATGATGGGGCTGATGATGCCTGCAGCCTTATTGCAGATACCCATCATGCTGATGCGGCTGGCAGCGCTTTCTTCCGGCCCCAATATGGTTACATATGGGTTGGTAGCGGTTTGCAGGATAGTGAGCCCAAGTCCTTGCGTAAAAAGGCCTAGTAGGAAGAAGGCATAACTACGCTGCATGGCAGCAGGTATAAAGATGACCGTACCTATCGCCATGATGAACAGGCCAAGGCTCATGCCTTTTTTAAACCCGGTCTTCTTCAATATGGCAGAAGAGGGCAGCGCCATAATGAAGTAAGAAGCAAAGAACGCTGTAGCAACTAAGTAAGATTCAAAGTTGCTCAGCTCACAGGCAGTCTTCAAGAAGGGTATCAGCGTACCATTCAGCCAGGTAATGAACCCGAATATGAAGAACAGGCCACCCACCAGTATCAGCGAGGTGACGTATGATTGCTTGTTTTCAGACTGCATGTAGTAATCGTTATGGCAACTAATATAGCGCTTCATACCGATTTCTCAGCGCAAGGAACAAGTTTTTAAACCACTCTGCCTATTTTAGTGCAGGAAACAAAAGGACAGGTTATGACACAGCCATTGGCATTAGGCATAGATATAGGCGGCACCAATACTACATTCGGTATAGTAGACAGGCGCGGGCAGATAGTGGATAAGGGACATATGAGCACCAAGGGATTTGCTACGGTGGCCGATTATATCGAGGAACTGACAGATCAACTGGCCCCCTTGATAGATAAGGTGGGCAAGCACAATATTGCAGCGGCAGGTGTAGGTGCACCCAATGCTAACTTCTATACCGGCGAAATAGCCCATGCCGCTAATCTCGACTGGAAGGGGGTGATACCGATGGCCAGGTTGCTTAGCGAAGCCCTGCACTTAAAAGTGACCATAACGAATGATGCCAATGCCGCTGCTATCGGGGAGATGGAGTATGGAGCAGCCAAAGGCATGAAAGACTTTGTAATGATAACGCTGGGCACAGGTGTGGGCAGCGGGGTAGTAGCCAATGGGCAGTTGATATATGGCCATGATGGCTTTGCGGGAGAGATAGGACATGTGACAGCCATACGCGATGGCCGCCCTTGTGGTTGTGGCCGTAATGGCTGCCTGGAGCGTTACAGCTCTGCCACCGGTATAAAGATAACGGCAGAAGAATGGCTGGCTGCGCGTACAGACGATAGTTTGTTAAGGCAACACGCAGGTAATATATCTGCAAAGCATATACATGAAGCTGCGGAAGCGGGCGATGCATTTGCATTGGAGGTGTTTGATTATACAGCCCGTATCCTCGGCCAGACATTGGCCGATGTAGTGGCCATTACTTCCCCGGAAGCTTTTGTGTTCTTTGGCGGACTGGCAAAGTCGGGAGATATACTGCTGAAACCCACCCGCAAATATATGGAGGCCAACCTGCTGCAGGTATTCAAGAACAAGGTAAAGCTCCTCCAATCCGACCTGCCGGACGCGGATGCGGCTATATTAGGTGCCAGTGCCCTTGTGTGGTAATAAAAAAGAGCCCCGGAAAAAACCGGGACTCATTCACCATTAACCAACAAACCAACATCTAAAATCTTTATCGGCCACGGCCGCCGCGTTCACCGCCGCCACCGCGCTCTATATTACCACCACCTCTGTTTTCCATACGCTGTTGAGGTTGTGCTCTTTCCATGCGTTGTGGCTGCTCCATTCTTTGAGGGCGTTCCATCCGCTGTGGCTGTTGCGGGCGCTCCATGCGTTGCGGCTGTTCCATCCTTTGGGGCCTTTCCATACGTTGAGGTTGCTCCATTCTTTGCGGGCGTTCCATACGTTGTGGCTGTGGCCTTTCTACGTGCTGCGGTTGCTCTGCCCTTTGCGGGCGTGCTTCCATCTGTCTTTGTCTATCCCACTGCTGTTGCCTTCTTTGTTCAATGGCCTGCTCACGGTTGCGTTGCATGTCCACTCGCTGCCTGTTATCTGGCCGTGCTTCCGGCATAGGTCGTGTTTCGTTGCCTCTTGCGGCATCCCTTTGGGGGCGCTCCATCGTTTGCGGCCTCTCGGTAGCACGCTGCTCTGATCTGCCACGCGCTATGCGTTCTGTACTGTTGCCCCGACCTGTAGCGGCGTTGTTATTGGCACGTTCTGCATTGCCCTGCGGTCCCCTTATCGGCCTTTCGGCAGCTACCAGTCTTTCCGGCCTTGCGTTGCCACGGCTTGCCTGCTGCACTTGCGGGCGGTACAGGTTTACCGTGTTGTTACGTACCGTACTACGTTGCGGGCGGTTCACGTTATTAATGCTATAAGTGGTTACTCTTTGGCCGGTGCGGCGCTCAAACTCATTGCTGCGTGGGCCATACACATATGTGTTCCTGTTGTTCACGTATGTATTGTTGATGATCGTCGTGTTATTGATGATCGTCGTGTTATAGTTGGCACCCCTATAATAGTTATGAAACCTGGGGCTGTATATATGCTGGCAAGGTATAAACGTCCACCAGTTATTAGGTACATAGTAATTACGGCCAAATGATATGTTGATACTCACGTTAGGCCCCATTGGTGCCCAGCCATAGTAACCGCCGCCATCGCGCCAGCTAACCCATGCCGGCCCCCAGTCTGTACCGGGTATCCATACCCAGCCATAATAGTCATCATACGTCCAGCGGCCGTAGTGGAAGGGCGCCCAACCCCAGTCATAGTCAGATACCCAGGTATTACCATACTCTGTCATGGCCCAGCGGCCACGTGAATAGTAAGGGCGGAAGTCATTGCCCACACCCCGTGGCGACCATACATAACCATACGATGGGTCATCTATCCACTGCCCGTATGGAGACAGTGCATCATAGAATGTTTGTATCGAAACCGATACCCCCGGCTGTGCGGCTGCACGTTTTGCCGGCAGTAACAGTGCTATCAGCATAACCAGCCCTGCGATTCCTGCTGCCTTTTTCAGTAAGCTTCTCATCTAAAATTGTTTTGTACTGATACCTAATCCAAATCAGGTTCCTGTTTTTCACAAGGAAATGTTAACTATTAAGTGCCGGTTAAAATGGATTCTATATCAATGAGATACAAGTGACGTTTGCTCTGCTGTCCATTCACTATATTTGGCACCACTTAAGCTATATATGAAAACCATACTGTTACTACACGGTGCTATAGGCGCTGCCGACCAACTGGAGCCGCTTGCAGCTCAACTGCGCGAGAGCTATACTGTCAGAATGCTCAACTTTTCAGGGCATGGCGGTACTACAGATAACGGGACCTTTTCTATTCCTGCCTTTGCACAGGAAGTGCTGGCATACCTGGATGCAGAAGGCCTGCAACAGGTCTCTATATTCGGGTATAGTATGGGTGGATATGTAGGACTGTACCTTGCCAAACAGCACCCGGAGCGGGTAGAAAAGATAGTGACATTGGCTACCAAATTTCATTGGGATGAGGCTACAGCAACCAAAGAAGCCCAAATGCTGGATGCGGAAAAGATAGCTGCCAAAGTGCCTGCCTTTGCGGCTGCACTGGAAAAACGACATGCACCCAACGACTGGAAGATGCTACTGAACAAAACCAAAGATATGCTGCATGCTATGGGAGCTAACAATCCTTTGCAGGTAGCTGACTACGCAGCTATCCAAACGCCTGTTACCGTGTGCCTGGGCGATGCTGATAAAATGGTAGCGCTGGATGAAACCCTGGCGGTATATAAAACATTGCCCCACGCAAAACTGGCTGTGCTGCCCGCTACACAGCACCCCATAGAACAGGCCAATATATTACTGCTGGCATTTATTATAAAACAATTTATAGCGTAGCAAACAGCTGCGCCAAGGAGGCGTTAAAGCGCTGTCATTTTTTGCTGCGGGTAACAGCATCCATATTTTTTCTGTTACCTTTGGCTACAAACTTTTTGTACCACCATAATGAATAAAAACATTGCTTTACTGGCAGGCGGATACTCGGGCGAATATGTGATATCGATACAAACTGCTGAAACGATAGAAAAGAACCTGGAAGGCACCGGCTATAATATTTATAAGATAATAGTCACGCGCGATGGTTGGTGGCATGAAGCCGGCAATGGTGAAAAGGTGGCTGTAGATAAGAATGATTTTACCCTGACGGTAGGTGGAGAAAAAATACACTTCGACTGTGTGTTTATAGCCATACATGGTACGCCGGGCGAGGATGGCCGCATACAGGGCTACCTGGATATGCTGAACATACCATATACTACCTGCAATGCCATTGTTTCTGCCCTGACATTCAATAAGAGTTATTGTAATAAAGTGGTGAAGGCGTTCAACATAGTAAATATTGCTAACTCGGTACACCTGATAAAAGGGGAGCCTTACTCCGTAGGTAATATACTGGAGCAATTGCAACTGCCTATGTTTGTAAAGCCCAATGAAAGCGGTAGCAGCCTGGGCGTGAGCAAAGTGAAAGCGGTAGAAGAACTGCTACCGGCTATAGAAAAAGCTTTTAAGGAGGATAACCAGGTGCTGATAGAAGAATTTATAGAGGGTAGGGAAGTGACCATAGGTGTATATAGGGTAGACGGCTACCTGCATACGCTGCCGCCTACAGAGATTGTAAGTAAGAATGAGTTCTTCGACTATGAAGCGAAATACACACCGGGTGTAACCAGCGAGATAACACCGGCACCGATAGATGACAGTATACGTGAGCAACTGGAAACAAAGGCGGCCTACATCTACCGCCACCTGAACTGCAGGGGTATTGTGCGCATGGATTTCATCCTGCAGGCGGGTACGAACAAATTATACTTCCTGGAAGTGAATACCATGCCGGGACAAAGTGAGAACAGCATAGTGCCGCAACAGGTAAGGGCTGCAGGGCAAACACTGAAAGACTTTTACAGCGGATTGATAGCAGACTGTCTTAAAACACATACGGTAGCTGCCGTATAATATTATATTGTACTAAGAATATGGCTTTGATAAGGGAAGATATCAGGAAATCATTTCGTTTCAACCTGCTGGTGGTAGTACTGCTATGCATCGTACTGTACATGTTATTTTTTCTAAGCCTTAGCTTCATAACACGCCATGGTGCGGAGGCTAAGGTGCCTTCGGTTACAGGTAAAAGCATAGGTGCCGCTATCGATGCATTGGAGAAAATGGGCTTTGAAGTGGATGTAGACTCCGGTTATGATCCTAAACTGAAACCTTTTGTAGTGCTGAACCAGATACCGGAAGTGAATGCATCGGTAAAAACAGGCCGTACTATTTTTATTACCGTAAATAAAGCCAACCCGCCGCTTACCCCAATGCCCAACCTGCAAAACTTATCGTTTCGCAGTGCGGAGATGATACTGAAAAGCAATAAGCTGATACTGGGCGATACGACTTACCGCCCGGATATAGCCAAAGGCGCTATACTGGAACAACTGTACAACGGCCAGCAGATAAGGCCGGGTGTAATGATACCACAAGGCAGCCGCATAGACCTGGTAATAGGTGATGGATTGGGTAATACCCAGTTTAACGTGCCGGATGTAATAGGCATGACTTATGAGGAAGCCGCCGCCGTACTGAATGGCACCGGCCTGAGTATTACAGCTATATGGGAAGGCGCTATTACAGACTCTGCATTGGCCATCGTTTACGACCAGTCGCCTAAGCCTAAAAATGAATTAGCGACCCCTAACCGTATAAGAGAAGGGGATATTATAGACGTACGCATTAAACAGACGGCTACACCGGAAGAGCTGGAAAACAATAGAAACCCTGCCGGAGCAGTTAATAGTAGTGAGGACGAACCTGTCCAGAACACTAAAACTGAATATGAATGATAAAGAAACTGCTTATACTATCTCTATCAGTACTGCTTGGCGGCTACACCTGCCGGGCGCAGGAACGTGTAGGCCCGCTTATGTATAACGGCCTATTGCAGCAGGCTCAACCCACGAAAACCAGCCACGCCAAAACAACGGCACTGACATTGCCTTTCTTTGAAGACTTTACGATATATTCTACCTTTCCCGATGATACAAAGTGGGCCGACCGCGATGTATATATCAACAATACCATGGCAGTGAACCCCATCAGCAGGGGCGTAGCAACATTTGACGGACTGAACAGTAACGGCCTGCCGTATGACCCGAATGTGAATACGGCATTGGTATATGCAGATAGCCTTACATCGCGCCCGTTTGACCTTAGTGGTTATACCCCTGGTGACAGCATCTACCTGAGCTTTTTTTACCAGCCACAGGGCAATGGTTTTTATCCTGAAGGGCAGGATTCGCTGATGCTGTACTTCAAAAAATCGAATGATGCATGGATAAAGGTTTGGGCAAAAGAAGGTACGCAGCTGGATTCTTTCAAACAGGTATTGGTTGCTGTGAAAGATACCGTGTACCTGCATAGCACCTTTCAGTTCTGCTTTCTGAACAAGGCATCGATGAACACCAATGATGATGTGTGGAATGTGGACTATATAAAGCTGGATGCGGGCCGTAATATGAATGACACACTGGTAGATGATGTGGCTTTTACTGTGGAACCATCGTTTTACCTGAATGATTATACCTCTATGCCGTACCGGCAGTTCAAGGCCGACCCGGATAAGGAAAGGGCTACACAGCATAGCGCTACCATACGCAATGGCTATACGGGCGACCAATCTGTAAACTATGGTTTCAAGTCGCGAGAGAAATTCAGCAATACACCCTTTGTAACTGACGGGCCTTTTAGTGCATCGATAGGGGCAAAGCAGTCTTATACACCATCGATGGCAGCATATAATAATATGATGACCACCGGCGACCGCTATGCCAACTTTACCTACGAGGACACATATTATCTCGAATCTACATCGGGTACAGACAGGAAAGAAAATGATACAATAGTAAAGGAACAACTGTTTTATAACTACCTGGCTTATGATGATGGTACGGCAGAGCGCTCGTATTACCTGAACTTGTTTCCTACATTGCCCGGTAAAACGGCTGTAGAGTTTCACCTGAATGAACCGGATACCCTTAGTGGTATATCTATATACTTTGGCAGGCAGGTGCCTATGGGATATAACAAGTACTTCTCGATAGCTATATATAAAGAAATTGCCATGTCGGGAAGCGGGTCTGACCAATTGGTGTACCAGGAAGACTTTTTGCAACCTGCTTACCTGCGCAATGACTTTTACTGGACCTATAAATTTGAGAACCCTGTGCCATTGCCTGCGGGCACTTTCTATATGGGCACCATACAGCCTGCATTGAGCAACAGCGACAGCCTGTATATAGGCCTGGATGTGAACAGGCAAGGCAGTAACCATGCATTTTATAATGTAGTAGGGTATTGGCAACCATCTACCGTAAAAGGTGCGCTGATGATACGCCCGGTATTGGGGCCCATCATCCCCAGCAATGTGCCATCGGTGCCTGAAAGAAATATAGCATGGAATGTAACGCCTAATCCTGCCACCGACAGGATACAACTAAGCTATGATAGCTATAAGCGTGCGAACTATGAACTGGTAGATATGCAGGGACGCACGATACTGAAAGGCGCGATAGAAAATAAACAGTATATAGATATACAAGACCTGGTGCCGGGGATGTATTTTGTGCGATTGACAGTAGATGGCTTTGTATTAACACCGCAGAAAATAGTAAAATATTAAACCAACATACAATGCAGGAAATATCTGTAGAAGAACTGAAACAACGTGTAGATGCAGGCGAGAAACTGAATGTAATAGATGTAAGGGAGCCTGATGAATATGCCGAATTCAACATCGGTGCCAAACTGATACCATTGGGTAACATCATGAGCATGCAGATAGATGAGCTGGATGACCTGAAGAATGAAGAACTTATTATACACTGCCGTAGTGGCAAACGCAGCATGCAAGCATGTATGGTGCTGGAGCAAATGGGCTTTACCAATACCAAAAACGTTACAGGTGGGGTGATGGCATGGCAGGAGAAGTTTGGAAACGCGACACTATAGATGCACGAAATAGAACCATACTATAACTGGCGACACTTATACACAGCCGAAGAAGATGAGAATTCTCCCTTTTACGGAAGGGAGTATAGTGAATTTGAGTTCTCCAATACCGTATACAACTACTACATACATCCGCAGTGGGATGAGTTCGGGTCGCGCACGCTGTACCTGAAGATACTCTTTGCGGACTACGAGCTGAACTACGCCATAATAGAACTGATAGGCGAATGGAATGATGCCGTGGAAAACGACATTATGCAGCTAAAGCGCAGCATTATAGACCCACTGATAGATAAAGGCATCTATAAGTTCATACTCATAAGCGAGAATGTGATGAACTTTCATAGCAGCGATGATGAGTATTATGAAGAGTGGTACGAAGATATCAAAGATGAAGGAGGGTGGATAGCTGCTATAGACATGCCACAGCAAACGCAGTATGACTTTACGCGCAGTCACATAGATAAGTATGTGAAACTATTTGAACATCCTAACTGGCGAACCTTTCAGCCGCAGCATTTGTTTCATTTGATAGATAACCAAATGCTGCGGTTGGATGCAGGTGAGTAGCAGGCATTTAGTGAATTTATATAGATAATTAAATATGTTCTTTGTTGATTTTCGCTTTAGGTTTTAGCTTTTGGCTATTATCTTTGCAAAATCGGGAAATTTTACAATCAAATTACAAATCAATTTATCGGGATTTATGTCTTGGAAAAATTCATTTTCTACCTCGGTAGGTAAAAAACTGCAAATGGCGCTTACCGGGTTATTTCTCATCCTGTTCCTGGTAGTCCATTGTTACGTCAACGCAATGATTTTCTGGAACGATGGTGGTGAGAAATTTACAGAGGCCGCACATTTCATGGGTACAAATGTTGTTATTCGTATTACTGAAATCGGCCTTTTTGCTTTTTTAATACTGCACATTGTACAAGGCCTGAAGTTATGGGCTAAGAACCGTTCGGGCCGCAGCGTGCGTTACGCAGTATCTGCAGGTAATGCTACCAGCAAATGGTATAGCCGTTCGATGGGTATACTGGGTACACTCATCCTGTTATTCCTTGTTATACATATCTCTGCCTTCTGGGCCCCTAACCGTGCTTCTCAAACAATGGGCAACGGTGAACTGGACCTGTATGGTATGATGCGCGATACATTCCAAAACCCGATAATCGTAGTAATATATCTTTTTGGCTGCATATCGCTGGCATGGCACCTGGTGCATGGTTTTTACAGTGCATTTCAAACCCTGGGCCTGGCTACCAACAGGTACAAAGGCATGATAAAAGCGGTAGGCGTTGGTTTTTCCATTATCATCCCTATCATCTTTGCATTGATGCCGATAGCTTTCTTCTTTCATTGGATAGGGTAAGCGAGTAATCATATTTTAATAAACAATTTCATAGCGTAGAAGATATGCCACTGAATTCTAAAATACCTGCGGGCGAACTGGCTGAAAAGTGGGAAAAGTATAAATCCACTTGTAAACTGGTAAACCCTGCTAATAAACGCCAGCTTGAAGTAATTGTAATAGGTACCGGCCTTGCCGGTGCATCTGCAGCCGCATCACTGGGCGAGCTGGGATATAAAGTAAAAACATTCTGCTTCCAGGATAGTCCGCGCCGTGCGCACTCTATTGCTGCGCAGGGTGGTATCAATGCCGCTAAAAACTATCAGAATGATGGTGACAGCACCTACCGCCTGTTTTATGATACCGTAAAAGGCGGTGACTACCGCGCACGCGAAGCAAACGTTTACCGTTTGGCGAGTGTGAGCGCCAATATCATTGACCAGTGTGTAGCACAGGGTGTGCCTTTTGCACGTGAATATGGTGGTTTGCTCAGCAACCGTTCTTTTGGTGGTACACAGGTACAGCGTACCTTCTACGCAGCGGGACAAACCGGTCAGCAGCTACTGATAGGTGCCTACCAGGCGCTGGAACGCCAGGTGGCCCTTGGTAATGTAAAACAATACAGCCGCCACGAAATGCTGGATATCGTAATGGTAGAAGGCAAAGCACGTGGTGTAATCGTTCGCAACCTGGTAACGGGTGAGCTGGAGCGCCATTTTGGCCACGCCGTACTGCTGTGCAGCGGTGGTTATGGTAACGTATTCTACCTGTCAACAAACGCGATGGGCAGTAACGTAACAGCCGCCTGGAAAGCGCATAAGAAAGGTGCCTTCTTTGGCAACCCATGCTTCACGCAGATACACCCAACCTGTATACCTGTGAGTGGCGACCACCAGTCGAAACTGACACTGATGTCGGAATCGCTGCGTAATGACGGCCGTATATGGGTGCCTAAAAAACAAGGCGATACCCGTAAAGCCAACGAGATACCTGAAGAAGAAAGGGATTATTACCTGGAGCGCAGGTACCCCGCCTTTGGTAACCTGGTGCCACGCGATGTGGCCAGCCGTGCCGCAAAAGAGCGTTGCGATGCCGGTTATGGAGTAGGTGCATCTAAACAAGCAGTGTATCTTGACTATGCTTCGGCCATAGAGCGTTATGGTAAGATAGAAGCTAATAAGCAAGGTTTAGCAAATGCTGATAAGGCTACCATTATAGCACTGGGTAAAGATGTAGTAAAAGAGAAGTACGGTAACCTGTTTGAAATGTATGAAAAGATAACAGGTGAGAACCCATACGAAGTACCAATGCGCATATACCCTGCGGTGCACTATACCATGGGTGGTATATGGGTAGATTACGAACTGCAAACAACCGTGCCTGGTTTGTATGCATTGGGTGAAGCTAACTTCAGCGACCACGGTGCCAACCGCCTGGGTGCATCGGCACTGATGCAGGGCCTGGCTGATGGATACTTTGTAATACCGTATACACTGGGTAATAACCTGGCAGATGATATACGTACCAAAGCCATACCTACAGACCATCCTGCCTTTGTAGCTGCTGAAAATGAAGTGCGCGAGCGCATCAATAAGCTGATGAGCATCAAGGGTACAGAAAGCGTGGAAAGCTTCCACAAGCGCCTGGGTAAGATAATGTGGGATAAATGCGGTATGGCGCGTAACGCACAAGGCCTGAAAGAAGCAATAGAAGAAATAAAGGCATTGCGCAAAGAATTCTGGAGCAATGTGCGCATACCGGGTGACATAAATGAGTATAACCCTGAGCTGGATAAAGCCAACCGCGTGGCCGACTTCCTGGAGTTGGGCGAGCTGATGTGTATAGATGCACTGAACCGTAACGAAAGCTGTGGTGGCCACTTCCGTGAAGAGTATCAGACAGAGGATGGTGAAGCGCTGCGCCAGGATGACCAGTATATGTATGTAGCTGCCTGGGAATATAAAGGAGAAAGCCAGTATGAACTGCACAAGGAAGACCTCATCTATGATGTAGTTCATCCTACGCAGCGTTCTTATAAATAATCAGACAATTCGGTAATTTGACAATGTGCCAATGAATGGAAATGAGAATATTATTTTAACGAAGA
>DASWWE010000103.1:0-6414 GCA_036406055.1 Flavipsychrobacter sp.
GAGGTACAAGTTTCACCACTGTTACCTTTCCCCCCTACGGTATCATTAAATGGCAGGCATGTAACCGTGAGTATACCCGATAGTGTATTGATGGATAATACCACGTATCGTGTATCGATGAACAATGCAATAAAAGACCTGCGCGAAGGCAATCCGTTTCCGCCATATACCTATGTATTCAGTACAGGTAGCTATTTCGATTCATTGCAATTGGGTGGTATTGTGTATGATGCTGCAACCGGTATGCCTGATTCCAGCAGCCTGATACTTGTTTACAGCGCAGCAAAAAGCGATAGCGTGGTGGTACAGGAAAAGCCTTTGTATATAGGCAAGGTAACTACCGGGGGGCATTTCGAAGTAAAAGGGTTGCCGGGCAAACGCTTCAGGATATATGCCTTGCACGATGCTAATAAAAACCTTACGTATGATGGTGGTGAAGAAATGATAGGTTTTGTAGATAGTATCGTAGTGCCTACTGACAGCATAGCACAACCTATCATTTTGAAGGTGTTTAAAGAAGCGATGCCACCTGATTCTATGCAATCTGTTTCGCAACGGCCTGCTGCGGGAAAGCAAAGAAGAAACCGCGATACAGAGAAGGATATATGGAGTTATGGTGTAGCACTTGACACATCCGACATCAATAAACGAACAGTAGAAATAATTGAGCCTATCAAAATAACACTTAGCCGTGCGGCAGATACACTGAACCCGCAGCGGGTATTCCTGAGTTATGATAGCAGTGGTGTAGCAGTAGAAGCAGCATTTACGCTGAAAAGAGACACTGTTAAGCCTGAACAACTATTATTAAACAGCAATTGGAAAGAAGATATGGTGTACACACTTCGTTTGCTGAAAGGCTTTGCCAAAGATAGTGCTGGTAATGAACTCATGCCATCGAAGTATATATTCAGAACAAAGAACGATGATGACTATGGTAAATTGTCTGTAAACATTCCTGTAAAATATAAGTCGCCCGAATACCTGTTTATGGTAACCGGGGATGCCGATACGATATATAACCAGCAGATAACAGACACCGTGGTAAGGCTTATTAGGATAAAACCCGGTAATTATCGCCTGCGCATCATTGTAGATAAAAACCGCAATGGTAAATGGGATACGGGTGACCTGTTTGAAAAACGCCAACCGGAGAACGTAATACCTTATACGGATGTATTGCAGGTAAAAGCCGGCTGGGATAACACAATAGATTTCGAGAAACTGGAAAAAGGCAAGAAATCAAAAGCGGCTAACTCCCCCGGTAAGCGGGAGCAAACTCCTGATAAATAGCCATATATTTAACGCTTTGTATATAAACAGAAGTAAAATGAAAAAACTGTGGTTTCCACTATTGTTACTCTCCATGCCGGCCCTGGCACAAGACCGTATGACACCGGAAATGTTATGGAGCTTGAAAAGGGTAGGTGGTGAAGAACTGACCCCAACCCGTAAGTCGGTTTATTTTTCAAGTCGTCAGTACGATTGGAAGACTGAAAAAAGCAGTACCAAAAGATACCTGCTGAATATAGCTAAAGGCACCGCCAAAGAATGGACCATGCCGGAAGGTAAAACCATCTTTCAGCGTAGTGCCGATGCATGGTATAGCATGGACGATAAAGCCATATACAGCAGTACGGATAAAGGCAAAAACTGGAAGCAATTTGCATCGCTGGAAGGTGCGGATAATGTACGTGTATCTCCCGATGGCAAGTATATAGCCTATTCAAAAGAAGTGCTGGTACTGCCCGTGAATGGTACGGATATTTATAAAGACCTGCCTAAAACAACGCTACAGGCTTATACCGACCTTAACTACAGGCACTGGGATACCTGGGAGGATGGTAAGTTTTCGCACATCTTTATTATGAATGTAGCTACAGGTGCCACTAAAGACATCATGAAAGATGAACCGTATGATGTTCCGCAAAAGCCTTTTGGTGGTGGCGAAGACTTTGTATGGGCACCCGATAGCAAAGGGCTGGTATATGTATGCAAAAAGAAAGTAGGTAAAGACTACGCACAAAGCACCAATACAGACATCTACCACTACGATATAAAAACAGGAAATACCACCAACTGGACGGCAGGTATGATGGGCTATGATATGGCCCCGTCATTCAGCCCCGATGGCAAGCGTATTGCCTTTACAAGCATGAAGCGTGATGGCTTTGAAGCTGATAAGACCGACATATATGTAATGGATTATGGCAAGGCTACAGCAGGCAAGCTAAACCTGACAGCCGGCTGGGATGGCCATGCCGAAGGTTTTATCTGGGATAGCACAGGAAGTACTATTTATTTCAATGCACCGATAAAAGGTACGCAACAGGTATTCGAAGTGAAAGTGCCGGGCAACCTTATGGTGAAAATGATGCAGGTAGTGCGCCAGCTGACGGATGGTAAATTTGATATTAACGGTATCATAGGTCAGTCGGCCAGCGGGCTGGTCGTATCGCGTACCGATATGAACCATGCAGCAGAGCTTTATCTTGTAAATACGGATAACGGCAACATGCGTGCACTGACGCATGAAAATGATGCGACATACAGCAACATACAGCTTAGCAATACCGAGCTGCGTATGGTGAAAACCAGCGATGGTAAAAATATGGGTGTATGGGTGGTGTATCCGCCAAACTTCGACCCGAATAAAAAATATCCTACACTGCTGTATTGCCAGGGTGGGCCGCAGTCTGCATTGTCACAATTCTATAGCTTTCGCTGGAACTTCCAGTTGATGGCAGCTAATGGTTATATAGTGGTAGCGCCTAACCGCCGCGGTATGCCGGGCTGGGGCACTAAGTGGAATGAAGACATCAGTAAAGATTGGGGTGGACAGCCCATGCGCGACTACCTGGCGGCTATAGATGATGTGGCCAAAGAAAGCTATGTGGATAAAAGCCGCTTGGGCTGTGTAGGCGCCAGCTATGGTGGCTACAGCGTATTCATGCTGGCAGGCATGCACGAAAACAGGTTTAAATCATTCATAGCGCATGATGGCTTGTTCGACCTGAAGAGCTGGTATGGCACTACAGAAGAATTGTGGTTTGCCAACTGGGATATAGGAGGCAATTACTGGAGCAAGCCGCAACCGGCAAGCTACCAGAAATTTGACCCAAGCAACTTTGTATCGAAATGGAATACACCTATTATGATCATACAAGGTGGTATCGATTATCGTGTGCCTATTGAGCAAGGTTTAGAAGCCTTCCAGGCGGCACAACTGCGTGGTATCAAAAGCAAGCTGCTGTACTTCCCGAATGAGAACCACTGGATACTGCATCCGCAAAATGGTATTGCATGGCACAGGGAGTTTTACAAATGGCTGGATGAAACAATGAAATAAACAAACAATAATATACTGCGCCGCAACAATAACTGTTGCGGCGTTTTTGTTATAGAATAAGAATAACTCTCCATTTTTCATTAATATCGCCCCTGCATGTGGGCAAAGCTGAAAAAAAAATGGAAACGTAAACTGCTGGCAAAATTGCTGGCAGGTAACAATGTGGAGTGTAATGTATGCAACCACAAGTATGCAGGTTTTTTTCCTTACCTGAACCGCGCCAATGCACAATGCCCCAACTGCAGTAGCCTGGAGCGCACAAGGCTTATTTACCGCTTTATTACAGAGCTGCAATTATTAAAGCCCGGTAGTAAAATGCTGCACATAGCACCCGAGGCTGCATTGTTCCATACATTTAAAGAGATGCTGGGTGATGATTATATACCGGCAGATAAGTTTGAACCGGGGTATACATATCCTGAAGGTACCCGCGACATGGATATAACAGCCATAGAGCTACCTGATAACAGCATGGATATGGTAATGGCCATACATGTACTGGAGCATGTGCCGGATGATGTCAAAGCCTTGCATGAGGTATATCGTGTGTTAAAGCCGGGTGGGGTAGCTATACTGCAAGTGCCTTATGAGGCAGATAGAAAAACGACTTATGAAGATGCAGCTATCGTAACTCCTGAAGCCCGTAAACAGCATTTCGGGCAAACCGACCATGTGCGTATTTACGGCAGCGATTATATGCAGCGTTTCGTGCAACCGGGTTTCATTATGGAGCATACTGATTATGCTGCAAGCATTGACGAAGCTGCAAGGGAACGATATGTTTTTAAAAACGAAGAGATATTTTTGCTAAGGAAACCTTTTGAATAAACTAAATAAGAAAGCAAAATGAATTACTGGTTGGTAAAATCGGAACCATTTAAATATAGCTGGGATCAATTTGTGAAAGATGGCAAAACCCATTGGGATGGCGTGCGCAACTATGCAGCCCGCAACAACCTGAAAGCAATGACGAAGGGCGACCATGTATTGTTTTATCACAGCAATGAAGGCCTGGCGATAGTAGGTATTGCAGAGGTAGTAAAGACGGCCTACCAGGATCCTACTACGGATGATACGAATTGGGTAGTGGTAGATTTGAAGCCGCTAAAAGCGATTCCTAATCCGGTAACATTAGCTGATATAAAAGCTACACCTGAACTAAAAGATATGGACCTGGTGCGCCTGGGCCGCCTGAGTGTGGGTACGGTAAAGCCGGATGAATATAAGCGTATACTGAAAATGGGAGGAGTGAAGTAGTGAAACGACTATTGCTAATACTCTTTTATCTTTTCTTATGCAGCAAGAATGCAACTGCTCAGGCAAAACTCCCCATTGAAGAAACAATGGATATGGAGAGGGTAACTCCATATTCGGCAGAGGAGGGCAATACGAATAAAGGGGTAATTTATGGTGAAATGCTAAGAAAGCCTGATGGTAAAAACAGGCCTGGGATACAGCGTGTATTTTTATATGAAGTAAACAGGAAGCTGTTTTACAATTTGTGTCCTACAGGGCATAGCGAGTATCGTAAGCTGACACGGTCGTTCTGCTACCATCTTCCGGCAGGCACCTACATATTACATACATTATATTGGAATAAAAAGGACCTGTACGATACGGTGACATGGTCTACCGAAAGAATTGCAAAAGGGACGCGTATGAAGCAGATAAACTGGGCAATGCGTACAGGTGCTGTTAACAGGGGTACAGCCCGGCCTTCAACTTATGATGAAGGAGAAGTAAATAATCCATTCACCTTTACTATAGAAAAAGGTAAGATACATTATCTGGGCCTTTGGGATTTCAGCAATGTCACTCTGATCATTATTGACAATAAGGAGGCACTGGATAAAATGTATAAAAAAAGACAGGAATATATGTTCCTGGACTTTAAATCAGCAAAGATCAGTCTGCCCGATTAAGTCTTTCCCGCTGCCACTCATCATACATAGTCTTCGATGTTTTCCTGCTACCATCGTGGCTCCAGCCTGGTGTCTTAAATATGTAACCCAGCTTGTCTTTAAATGAAATGGGTTGCTTCAGGTCTTCACCAATATTTTTCCATTCGTGAAAAATAATGTGTGTGGGGTGGTGCTGGCGTTCTATCGGTGATGTAAGCCCGTAACGTGGAGGTTCCTCGTCCAGTTCTTCGGCAAAGGTGCCAAACATCCTGTCCCATATTATCAGGGCCATGCCCATATTCTTGTCCAGGTAAGGGGCATTGCTGGCATGATGCACGCGATGGTGCGACGGGGTTACAAATATATATTCTATCCACCGCGGAAGTTTCTTTATAGCCTGCGTATGTACCAGTATACCATAGGTTTGTGTGATGGCATACATAAACAGGATGTCTATAGGCCGGAAACCTAACAGGGCTAATGGAATAAAGTACATATACCTGTAAAAGGGCATAAATACAGAAGAACGGAAGCCTGTAGTCAAATTATATTCCTCGCTGCTATGATGGGTAACGTGTACTGCCCAAAACAAGCGGCAGCTATGGTCCACATAATGCTCTACCCAGAAGAGCAAGTCTTCGCAAAGGAATAACAGTACCCAATAAGCTATCGGATTCCATTGTATATCCAGCTTATACTGAAAGAAAAATAAAAGTACTGCCAATGCAAACCCACGCAGCAGCAGGTCTATGCCGGCATTTACCAGGTTCAGATATACATTCATAGCTGTTTCCTTCCAGCTATAGTATTTACGATGGCGATAATTGCTCAGTATTATCTCCAGCGGTATCAGTATCGCATAGATGGGGATGGAAAACAGTAGTAATATTTGTTGCTGCAGCTCAGTCATTGCACAGTATATATTAACAAAGCCCGTATAACCGGGCTTTGCATTTATATAGTCATTATTTCTTTGTCTTTGTCTTTACAGTGCTGGTCTACAATGGCAATATATTTATCGGTAACACCTTGTACACGGGCTTCTGCATCTTTGGCGGCATCTTCACTCAGGCCGTTTTTCTGTTCTTTCTTTATTTGCTCTATCGCATCGCGGCGCAGGTTACGTACAGATACTTTGGCTTGCTCGCCTTCATTGTTCACACG